>CAZPYZ010000191.1:0-7512 GCA_964590215.1 uncultured Dehalococcoidia bacterium
GAACGGTGGCGTACATGCCGCCGGAGCAGGCCATGGGCGGCGAGGTCACGGTGCGGTCTGACCTCTACTCCCTGGGGGCGATGCTCTATGAGCTGGTGTGCGGGCGGCCACCCTTCGTGGGGGAGGAGTCGGTGGCCATTATCACCCAGCACCTCAACACCCCGCCGGTCTCCCCAACGTGGCACCGGCCGGACTGCCCGCCGGGGCTGGAAGCGCTGATTCTGCGCCTCTTGGAGAAGGACGCCTCGAAGCGCCCCGAATCAGCCGCCGCCGTCCGCGAAATCCTCCAAGCCCTCGGGACTGTGTCCCCTCTCCCTCAGGGAGAGGGACAGGGTGAGGGTGCGCGCCCCGCCAACACGACCGCGCTAGGGGACAACCCCCTCTACCGCCGCGTCTTCGTGGGCCGTGAAGCAGAGCTGCGTCAGCTTCAGGCCGCTTTCGATGCCGCCCTGTCAGGCCAGGGTTCTCTGGGCATGGCGGTGGGCGAACCGGGCATCGGCAAGACGGCCCTCTGCGAACAGCTGGCCACCTACGCCGCTCTGCGCGGCGGCAAGACCCTGGTGGGCCACTGCTACGAGGAAGGCTCCCTGAGCCTGCCCTACCTCCCCTTTGTGGAGGCCCTTCGCTCCTACGTCCTCTCCCGGGAGCCTGACGGCCTCCGGCAGGACCTGGGCTCCGGGGCCAGCGAGGTGGCCCGCATCGTCTCCGAGGTGCGGGACCGGGTGCAGGTCTCCCCCAGCGAGGGAGGCGACCCCGAGGAGCAGCGATGGAGGCTGCTCCAGGCGGTCTCCGGGTTCCTGCGCAACGCCTCGCAGGTCCAGCCGCTGCTGCTGGTGCTGGAGGACCTCCACGACGCCGACCGCGGCACCCTCGACCTGCTGCTGCACCTCTCCCGGAACCTGGAGGGCTCGCGGCTCCTCATCGTGGGCAGCTACCGGGACGTGGAGGTGGACCGGGCACACCCCCTCTCCGGGGCCCTGGCGGAGCTGCGCCGGGCCGGGAACTTCCTGCGGGTGCCGCTGCGGGGCCTGACGGTGGACGAGGTCCACCGCATGATGAACCTAATCCGGGGCCAGGAGGTCCCCTGGAGCCGGGCCGAGGCCATCCACCGCCAGACGGAGGGGAACCCGCTCTTCGTGCAGGAGGTGCTGCGCTACATCGTGGAGGAGGGGATCCTGGTGCGGCAGGGCGACCGCTACGTGCGGGCGGACGGGGGCGACCCCGACGCCGGCATCCCCGAGGGGCTGCGGGACGTCATCGGCAAGCGCCTCTCCAGGCTTTCCGAACACACAAACCAGGTGCTGAGCATCGCCTCGGTCCTGGGCCGGGAGTTCCGGGTGGACGTGCTGCAGCGGGTGGGCGGCCTGTCGGAGGAGGCCGTGGAGCGGGCGCTGGAGGAGGCCATCGACCGCGCGGTGGTGGAGGAGCGCCCCTCCCTGGGGGCGGCCGTCAGCTACCGCTTCACCCACGCCTTCTTCCGCCAGACCCTCTACGAGGAGACCATCGCCCCCCGGCGCATCCGGCTGCACCAGGGGGTGGCCCGGGCCCTGGAGGCGGTCTACGGCAGGCGGGTCGAAGAGCACGCCGCGGAGCTGGCGGAGCACTACGCCTACTCCTCGGACCCCGAGGACCTGCGCAAGGCGGTGGCGTACGGGGAGCTAGCCGCCCGGCGGGCGGTGGCGGTCTACGCCTACGGCGAGGCGGTGCGACACCTGGAGCATGCAATGAAGGTGCAGGAGGTACTGGACCCCGATGACCAGGCGAGGCGCTGCGACCTGCTGTTGGCCCTGGGGGAGGCTCAAATGCCCCTCGGTGATCCACGAAGGGTGGCTGATATCATCGCTCCGGATGCCATTGCGCTGTGCCGGGCCATTGGTGACGACGCCCGGGCTGCCAGGACCTGCTTGATGGCTCTCGAGGCCCTGCACCGAGTTGCCACAGGTACGAGTGTCGGGACTCCCGAGTTCAGGGATTGGGCCGAGCAGGCGATCCATTACGCCGCCCCGGGAAGCGTTTACAGGGCGCATGCACAGATAGCCCTGGGCCGGGTTCGAATTGCCGCTCAACAGCGCGCGGAAGGCCTGGCTTTGTTAAGGGGAAGCCTGGCTCTGGCCCGAGAGTTGGATGATCCCGACCTCCTGTTCACGGCCGCGTGGCAATGCATCTGGAACCTGCTAAGTCCCCAGTACTGGCGGGACGCCGTGGCGCTGGCCGAGGAGTTCATCGAGCGGCCACGGGATAGGGTCTCGGCCCGCACCCAGGGACAGCTATTGGAGTTCTGTGGCGTGGCATTCCTCGCAAACGGCGACCGGGATCGGGGAGAGCGAGCGTGGCGGGAGCTGAGTCACATCGCCGGCCGTACTCGTGATGCATCGAACCAGCTACAAGCCCTGAGTTTTGAGGGCTATCTGGCCGTGCTTGACGGCCGCCTCGACGAAGCGGTTCACAACGGCGAGGAAATCATCCGGCAGGCAGAGACCTTGGGAATGCCCGGTTTTGCGGGGATTTGGATCAGAAGTGGAGCTAGGGCATTGATATACACGGGAGGATTGAAGGAACAGCACACGCTGTCGGGTGCCGCTCGGACGCGCTCCCTGCTGTTGGCCCACTTGGGACAGCGCGATGCGGCTGCAGACCTACTGGTCGAGACGCTCCGGTCGATCCATTCGATTTATACCGAACAGGGCACAATCGATCCTCTTTCCGCCTCCATGGACCTGGAGTTGATTCTGGAGACTGCCACTGTCTTGGAAGAGCGGCCCCTGGCGGGGCTTATCGCCCCCTTGTTGGCCGACTGTCCCGGCGCCTGTGCCCCGGGCATACCCGCGTCGGTACAAAGGCTGGTAGGGGCTGCGTACCGGCTGTTGGGTGAACCATCGAGGGCACGGGTCCACTACCAGCAGGCGATTGAGGCCTGCGTGAAGATGCGCTTTCGCCCGGAGCTCGCACTATCCCGGCTGGAGCTGGCCGAGTTGCTTCTGGAGCACTACCCAGACGAAAGGCCTGAGGCCATTGGGCACCTAGATCTTGCAATAGGCGAATTCCGAGAGATGAAAATGCAGCCCTACCTTGAGCGGGCGCTGAAGCACAAGGGGCTGCTGACGGCGTAGCGCGTACAATTGGGCGGAGGAACGCCCCCGATGACCAGAACGCTTCGTATCAGCTTGACGGACGACCAGGCGGCGCGCTTCAGCCCCGGGTGGCAAGGGAGGGACTCATGGACTTCGGGATATTCTTAGACTTCGTCATCCGCCCTGGCCGTACCCCGGAAGAAGCGTTCAAAGAATCCTTCGATCTGGTGGACTTGGCGGAAACGGCAGGGTTGGACACCGTTTGGTTGGGCGAGATGCACTTCAACCCCAACCGGTTCGTCCTTTCCGCTCCCATTGTGGTAGCCAGCTCTATCGCTACCCGCACCAAACGGCTGCGAGTCGGCATGGCGGTGCAGGTCTTGCCGCTGATCCATCCCTTGCGCATCGCCGAAGAGGCCGCCACGGTAGACCAGATCAGCCTGGGACGCTTCGAGTTCGGCGTCGGGCGCAGCGGGAACCTGCGAGCCTACGAAGCGATGGGCATCGACTACGAGGAAAGCCGGGAGCGATTCCAGGAAGCCCTGGACATCATTCTCCGGGCCTGGTCGGGAGAGACCTTTTCCTACCAGGGCAAGTACAACCACATCACCAACGCGAGCGTGTCGCCGCTGCCGTACCAGAAACCTCATCCCAAAGTTCGGCTTGCGTCAACCAGCGAGGAGAGCTTTAGTCGAGTGGGCCGCCTCGGCTTTCCGATATTCCTGTCGATGCGCGGCATGGACGTCGACGACCTGAAGACGAACTTGAGGGACTACCATCGAGCGTGGCGCGAGGCCGGACATCCCGGGGAGGCCGGTGATATTTCCGTGCGTTTCCCGATGTACATCGCTCCCACCGACGATGAGGCCGTTCAGGAGCCCAAAGAGAGCATCGAAGCCTATTTCGCCCGCCAGCGCCGCAACTTCGAGGAAGGTTGGGGAGGCACCCCAGGCACCGATTATTGGGAGCGGCGGCGACAACGGGTCGAACGGCTGGAAAGGCTCACCTACGAAGAGATCCTGGAAACGAAGGTGATCTTCGGCAGCCCTGAACGGGTCACGGACCGTCTGGCTCAGTTCAAGGAGATGCTGGGGCTGACCGGTTTCACGGCGGAACTAAACCCTGGCGGATTGCTGCCCCCCGAAGCGGTTCACCGCAGCTTGCTCCTCCTCACCGAAAAGGTAATGCCGGCCTTCAAGTAGGGGAAACCTTCGACGCGAGGCACGACCGGGGAGAGCCACCTGACTGCCCTCGTTGGGGTGGCTGCCATCGACGTCCCCGACTCACTTGACGGCCTTCAACGCGGGGCCTTCCCTCAGACGGGCGCGCCAGGCTCGAACATAGTGGTGAAGATTTTGCGGTTGAACCACCAGGGTCCTCGCTCTCCGTTTGGCCCGTCGGGAAGGGTGCCAAAGAGCCCCCTACGCCATGGCTCGGAATGATCGCAGAGGTTCTCGGCGATATAGCGCATGGTCTCGATATCCTCGAAATCGACCAGGGTGTTGAGCCAGCGGGACTCGATCTGCTGGTACTTCTGCTCATCCCAGACGTAGTGGTACCACAGGAACTCCGTCTTTTCGGGGTCGAAGGCCATAGTCTCCCCATTCACTATCGCGGGCATGAAGATGTTCACCGAGAGGCCCCAGGGATAGAAGTTCAGAGCAAGGTTCGGGAACACGAACCACCACAGGGCAAACACCCGTCTTTCGGGATGTTCTGGGTCCCTAAACCGCTCTGGCAAGTCTTTGGGATCGAACCCGTCGGCGGGATCAGCCGCGTAGGCCCACATCAAGGTCGCCTGAGGAAAAAGCTCCATGCGTGCGGACGCAAGGTCAATGGCATCGGCTAATCCGGCAGGCCGTTTGTGGATAAACCGGATATGCAGCCAGTCTTCATAATTCCACGCGTGGTATTTCCAGTTCCCCTGGACGATTCGTTCTTGGGTGCTGCTGTGGCGGTAACGGAACTGGCCAAGGTCGATACCGACAAGGGTGTCCAGCACCGGCTGCATCACCTCTTGAAATGGATGCGCCGGATCTTCCTCGCGGCAAAGGAAGAAGAAATCGAACCATTCTTCCAGGGCATAGCGCGAGAGCGAAAGCCGGTCCTTCTGCGCGTCGGTCGGTTCCGGAAACGCGGGGTGGCCAATAAATAGACCCTCTTCATCGCAGGCTAGGCCGTGTTGCTGACAGGTGATGCGCAGTTCGTTATCGGTATCCTGGCTGATCTCCAGGAGCTGATAGCGAGCGTGAGGGCACATGTTCTTGAAACAGCGGAGGGCCGGCGCACCTTTTGGGCGGGACCCCCGAAAGAGGAAGGCGGACTCACCCAGTATTCTGAACCTGACGGCGTTGCCCCGCATGCCCAGCACGTCGAAATGGCTGTGCCCAGGCGCAGGCGGGACGTAGATGCTGCGCACGGCGGGATTGTGCTCACGAAAGAGCTGTTTCGGTACACACAGCCAGGAGCGGCGGAACACGGTTTCCAGTTCGTGGCGCAGGACGTCGTGATCCCAGAACGCGATGGAGGGCAGGGATTCGGCCAGCTCATCTGAGCCGACGGGGGGGACGTAGAAGTGTTCTGGGGCCAGTTTATCGGGCATGGGAGGCCTCCATCACGTCTCAGCGCTGAACAGTCCCGCCCGGCCCGCCCACAGAGCTGCTCTCTCGCATCAGCCAGCGCCTCCCCCTACGGGGTGGGCAAAGCGTACGCCGATTCTCATCGTGCTTGGCGAGCGACCCCTTCATGAGTGACCTCGCACTGCCCCGCTCCGCGGTTACCGCGGCAGGCCGAGGCCCCGTTGAGCGATGACGGTGCGGTTGATCTCGGCTGTCCCCAGGCCAATGGTGTGGTACACCGTTTCCTTGTACATCTGCTCAGCCCGGCCGAAAAGGCGCGCGTACTTGGTACCTTTACGCAGCAGCCCATAGAGACCGAGGGTGTTCATGGCTACGTTGGCCATGCGTTGGGAGACGAGGCTTCCGAAAAGGCGGGAGGCTGAGTTTTCCCGAGGGGAAGGATTGTGGTTAACATGATTCCAGACGGCCCGGTAGAGCATGAATTTGGCCACTTCCAGCTCGATGGCCATCTGGGCGAGATCGCTGCGCACGTCCGGTCGCTTCGATAAGGGAACGCCATCCACGATAGTGTTCTTGGCGTAGTCGACGACATCATCGAACAGACGCTTTACCTGCGCGGGACGGTTGGTGCCGGTTGCCCCTGAACGCACGGAAGAGAGTCCACCTGCTATGAGGCGCCAGCCTTCGTTCTCGGCGCCAATGCGGTTGGTGATAGGCACCCGGACATCTTCCAGGAAGACCTCGTTCTGTTCGTGGGCCCCGGTCATATTGATGAGAGGACGGATGGTGATGCCCGGACTCCTCATGTCCACCATGAGGTAGCTGATGCCTGCATGCTTGGGCACGTCGGGATTCGTGCGGACCGGCATGACGCCGTAGTCGGCGCGGTGGGCCCCGCTAATGAACACCTTCTGCCCGTTGACGACGTAGTCGTCCCCATCCGCCACGGCGCGGGTCCTGAGCGAGGCGAGGTCGGATCCGGCTTCGGGTTCGGTGTTCAGCAGGCAGAACCGTATCTGGTTGGCGGCGATCCTGGGCAGCCAGCTCTTCTTCTGCTCTTCGGTGCCGACGGCCATCAACATGGGGCCGACGAAGCCCGTACCGGTACCGCCAGCGCTGGGAAAGCGGTGGTAGGTGGCTTCCTCGCTATAGATGAGCTGCTGCCAGGGGGTGAGGCCGAGGCCGCCGTACTCCTTGGGCCAGTGCATGATGTGCCACTTCTTCTCGACGATGACCTTGGTGATGCGCTGGATTACCTCGTCATCACCCCCATCCTCATCCTCGGCGATGGTTCTCGAGCTCCAGTCGGGAGGCAGGTTGCTGCGGATGAAGTCGCATACCTCCGCCCGGTAGGTTTCCTGATCAGGGGTCCATCCAAATTCCATGCTCAGCCTCCGCGTTCTGGGTTCAGGGTTCACGGTTCTGTGGTTCTCAGTTCACGGTTCTGGGGTTGTGGGTTCAGGGGTTGACACTTCACCGGAACCAAGAACGCTGAACTCGTACGGGGTCAACGTGTTCAGATTATAGGTGTGTGGTGCTATGCTGCGCCATGCAGTGGCGATGATCAAAGCGATTGTAGGAGGGACCCTCATCGACGGCACCGGCGCGGCGCCACGGCGCAACGCGGTGGTGCTCATCGAGGAGGACCGTATCCAAGGAGTAGGTGTAACGGGGGACATGATCCCGCCCCCCGGGGCGGAGGTGTATGACGCCACCGGCAAGACGGTGATGCCAGGCGTCATCGATACCCACGATCACCTGGCCAGCCACGGCTACGACCTGCTCACCCGTCTTGGGCTGCAGCAGGCCATCAGCTACACCAACCTCCTGACCGCCCGCGCCATCCGGCATACGCTGGAGGC
>CAZPYZ010000192.1:0-7472 GCA_964590215.1 uncultured Dehalococcoidia bacterium
TCCAATGCCAACGGCCAGGACCAACTGCCCCCGCAGATAACCGCCGACCACCCGTACCACATTGGCTTCCAGGAACAGCGACTGCTCACGATAGCGGTGCGGCACCAATCCCAGCGCCCGCTGCCGCAGATCCGGCCCGTCTTTGACCAGGTAGAAGGAGATCATCAGGGCCAGCAGGATATCCGCCAGCACCACGCCCACCTCGGTGAGGGCTCCCGCCAGGTGCCGCAGCAGGTCGAGGCCGGCCTCCTCGATGGCGGCCGCGGCCCGCGCTCGCAGCTCGTCGGCCGTAGCCCGCACCCCATAGCGGCTCAGCGTGCCCTCCACCTCCGGCGCCCGTGCCTCCACCTCGCTAAGGTACCGCGGCAGGTCCTCCACCAGCGCCGCGGCCTGGACCACAAAAGGTCCCGCCATCAGCACCAGCCCCCCCAGCAGCACTGCGGTGGCCACCAGGTAGACCGCCGCGATGGCCGCCAGCCGGTTATGCAGTCGCGCGTCCACCAACCGCACCGGACCGGCCAGGGCAAAGGCCAGCACCGCGGAGAACGCGAACAGCATCACCGTTCGCATGATGGGAGTCACCACCTGCCACAGCACCCAGAGGAGGGCCAGCCCCGCCAGCAGGGAGAGGAGCGCTACCAAAATTCTCGGCCAGTCGCGGTCCAGGAACCCGCGCGGCCCGGGAGGCGCTACCGCGCCCGTTGGGGTGATGAGGTGGGAGTCGTCCTCGTTGGCCACGGTGCTATTTTATGGGTTTCACGCGAATCGAAGGGAAGACCTTGATGGCACTACTATACTAGTATTTACACTCTAGTCTATTAATACTATAGTACTCATATATGGACCTGGACCTGTTCGTGGACCGGGGCCGGGAGGTAGCCGAGCTTCGCCGTTTGGCCGGGACGGGCAGAAAGCAGCTGGCGGTCCTCTACGGCCGCCGTCAGGTGGGCAAAACGCATCTCCTGTCCCACGCCTGGGAGCCGGGCACCCGGGTTTTCTACTTCCTTGCCGCGGCGCTGACTCCAGAGCTGAACCGGCAAGACCTGGTTCGCGAACTGGCGGCGTGGTCCGGCCGCAGCCTGGCCCAGGAGGATTATCCCACCTGGCGCGCGGTCTTTCGCGAGTTGCTTTCCATGGCGCAGGAGGGCCCGCTGGTGACCATCCTCGACGAGTTCCAGTACCTGCTGGCGCAGGGTGGTGAGGTGACCTCGCAACTGGTCGCGGTCTGGGACGCGGCCTCCCGCGCGCTGCCGCTGACCCTCGTGCTCAGCGGGTCAGAAGTGTCCACCATGGCGCATCTCCATGCCGGTGGTGAGCCCCTCTTTGGGCGAGTGACCTGGGCCGCACACCTCTCCCCCTTCGATTACCGGGATGCGGCCCGGATGGCCCCGTGGTTGGAACTGAGAGATGCAGCGTATCTGTATGGTGTCTTCGGCGGGACGCCCCGGTACCTGGCAGCCCTGGAGCAGGGGGAGCTCCTGGCCGATGCCGTCGCGAGGACATTCATCTCGCCCCATGGCGAGGTGCACCTCCAGATGGTGACATTGATCGAGCAGGAGAAAGGGATCCGCCAGCCCGCAGAGTACCGGGCGGTGCTGACCGCGGTGGCGGGGGGACGGACTGGCCTGAACGATATCGTCACCAGCACCCGGCTCGAGGAGCACGTGGTGCGCCGGGCGCTGGCGATCCTGGCAGATATGGGCCTCGTCCGCGGCGAGCGCAATTTCCAGGCAGGGCCGAAGGCCGCCTTCCGCTACGTCCTGGCAGACCACGCGGCCGCTTTCTGGCATCGCTTCCTGGTTCCCAACCGAAGCCGCGTGGCGCTCGGCGACGCCCGAGGCTTCTGGGACACTTGCGTGGCCAACGAACTGGATGCCTATATGGGTAGGCCCTTCGAGGCCATGGTACGGCAGGCCTACCAGCGGTACCACGAGGACTGGGGCCTGCCTCCGGCGCGGGAATGGGCGCGCTGGGAGGGCGCGGACCGACAACGGCAGAGCCTGGAGGTGGACATCGCCGGCCGGCTCGAGGACGGGCGGCTCCTAGCCGGAGAGATCAAGTGGTCGGCCTCTCCTCATGGAGCGGGTCTCCATACCGGGTTGATTGCGAAGCTGGCCCGGCTTGCCGCGTCCGGGCAGGGCTGGGCGCGGGACGTCGACGCCGCGGCCCTCCTCTACGTCTCCGCTGCCGGCTTCACCCCGGAGCTGGTAGCCCTCGCCGCGGCGGACCCTCGCCTCGTCCTCGTCACTCTGCGCGAGCTCTACCCTGAAGGCACTGGACAACTGCCCAGTCCTTAGGTACGATTTGTACCTATGGTCAGACCGAAGATAGAACAGGACTCTCCTGAGATCGAACCGGAGGGCGAGCCCGGTCGCGACCCCAGTGGCGTCGTAGGGAGAAACCTCGAGGCGTTCCTCCTCTTCGAGCTGCTTCGTGCCCCCTCCTATGGCTACAGCCTGATCCAGCGTCTCCAGGAATACGGCTTCGGCCCCAGGGCGACTCAGCCCTCGGTGGTCTACCGTGTCCTGCGGTCTTTGGAAGGGGCAGGCGCCATCCGGTCCACCTGGGCCACCAAAGAGTCGGGCCCATCGCGTCGCTACTACGAGATCACGGGAGACGGCCGGAACCTCCTTGACCGGCGCCTGGCCCAGCTCAGGCGTATGATCGACCGCGCCGAACGCCTCCTGCGGGCCCACGAGGCGCTCACGGCGAGGGCCTGATGGCCACCCTCCTCCGGATCTTCCACTACCAGCGGCGTTACTGGCGCCCCACCTCTCTCGCCTATGGGTGTCTGATCCTCGCCACCCTCATCGAGCTGTACGTACCGGACCTCATCCGGCAGGTCATCGACTGCGGCATCGCCGGGCTGCCCCGGGGCCGCTCGGCCTGCCCTCCCATCGCCGACCCGCTAGCCCTCGTCGCCTGGGCCGCCTCCCTTGCTGTGGGGCTCACCGTCATCAGAGGTGGCCTTGAGTGGGGGCGAGGCTTCCTCTCAGAGTTCAGCGCTCAGGGCATCGCGCGGGACCTCCGCGGCGAAATCTATTCCCACCTGCAGCGGCTTTCCTTCAGCTGGCACGACCAGGCCCACACCGGCGAGATCATGGCCAGGGCCACCAGCGACGTCGAGCAGATGCGAAACTTCACCGGGCGGGGCTTCATCATGCTCGCCCAAATGGTCCTCATGGCCCTGGCCATCACTATCATCCTCTTCGCCACCAACTGGATACTGGCCATCGTCTCGGTGGTCAGCCTGCCCTTCCTTGGACAGACCATCGCCCGCTACAACCGCGCCGTCCAGCCCCTCTTCGGGCAGGTGCAGGAGGAGCTGGCCCGGCTGGCTGGCATCGCCCAGGAAAACATCGCCGGGGCCAAGGTAGTCAAGGCCTTTGCGCGGGAGCCCCACGAGATCGGCAAGTTCAGCGCGCAGAACGCCGCCCTCCAGCAGCAGTATGTTCAAGCCGCCGAGATCTCGGTGTTCACAGACCCCCTCATGGACGTCGTCGCCCAGGTGGGCTCTGTCCTTGTGCTCTGGATGGGGGGCGTCCTGGTCATCACCGGTGAACTCACTGTCGGCCAGCTCATCGCCTTCAACGCCTACCTGCTCCTACTCATGCGGCCCATCCGCCGGCTCGGGTTTATGGTCAGTCATTGCTCCCTCGCCATGGCCGCGGCAAAACGGATTTTCGAGATCCTGGACGCCCCCCTGGACGTCGCCAGCAAGCCTGGTGCGGTGAGGCTGCCGCCTATCCGGGGCGAGGTGGTCTTCGACCATGTCTGGTGCAGCTACTACCGCGGCGATCCAGTGCTGCGAGATGTGAGCTTTCACACCAGTCCCGGCCAGACCGTGGCGCTGCTAGGGGCCACCGGTTCGGGAAAGACCAGCATCGTGAACCTCGTGCCCCGCTTCTACGACGTGTCCGAAGGGCGGGTGCTGGTGGATGGCTACGATGTGCGAGACGTGGAGTTGCCATCCCTCCGCCAGCAGATCGGCATGGTGCTTCAGGACACGGTCCTCTTTGGCGGCACCCTTCGGGAGAACATCGCCTTTGGCGTGCCGGGGGCGACGGATGAGCAGGTGGTCGCGGCCGCCCGCGCCGCCCGCGCCGAAGCCTTCATTCTCGAATTCCCCCAGGGCTACGACACCCGGGTAGGCGAGCGAGGCGTTACCCTCTCGGGAGGCCAGAAACAGCGGGTGGCCATCGCCCGGGCGCTGCTCCTTGACCCCCGCATTCTCATCCTGGACGACTTCACCTCTGCCGTCGACACCGAGACCGAGGCCCTCATCCGGGAAGCCCTCGCGGTCCTGATGAAAGGCAGGACGACTTTCGTCATCGCGCAACGCGTGAGCACAGTCCAGAGCGCCGATATGATCATCGTCCTGGAGAAGGGGCAGATCGCCGGCACGGGTACCCACCGCGAATTGATGGAGAGCAACAGCATTTACGCGGAGATCTACCAGTTGCAACTGATGGATGAGACGGTTGCGGGGCTTCCTTCGCTTGCCCTCCCGACCACGAGCCGCTCCAACGGGAAGAGCCCGCCTGGGGCTCCGCGAGGGACGTCCGCCCCTTCGACCCGGCTCAGGACAGGCGCCGGGAGGAGCCGCCCATGAGTTGGGGTGGCCCCGGCGGGGGTGGTGGTTGGGGGGGTGGCGGGGGCGGGGGCTGGGTCCCCGGCCTCGGCCGCCTGGGCGAGGGGCCCATGGGCAACGCCTTCGATCAAGCTGTGGTGGCCCGGGTCTGGGGGTACATGCGCCCCCAGAAACGCCTGCTCCTCTGGGCGTTGCTGCTCACCGCGGTCACCGCGCTCTCCCAGCTCGCGGGCCCTTATCTGCTGAAGGTGGCGATAGACGAGTTCATCATCGCCCGGCGAGACTTCCTCGGGCTAAGCCTTGTGGCGAGCCTCTTCATCCTGACCCTCGCGATTTCTTGGGCCTCTCAGGGCCACCAGGGCTACTTCATGGCCGTGGTGGCGTACAACGTCCTGAACCGCATGCGGGCCGAGATATTCGAGAAGATCAACCGCCTCTCCCTCAGCTACCACGACCGCCACGAGACGGGGGTGACCCTCTCCCGCATCGTGAACGACGTGAACGCGTTCCAGGAGCTGCTGAGGGAAGGAATCGTCCGGATAGCCGCCGACGTGCTGATGCTGGTCGGCGTCATCGTCATCATGCTCAGTATGAGTCCTTCCCTTGCGCTCTATACCTTCTCAGTGCTCCCTATTATGGTGGCAGTCACCGTGTTCTATACCCAGCGGGCCCGTCCCGCCTTCCTGCGCACCCGAGAGACCATTGGCCAGGTGGCTGCAGGCTTCCAGGAGAACGTGTCCGGGGTGCGGGTGGTTCAGGCCTTCGCTCGTGAAAGGGTGAGCCAGGGCCGTTTCGACGAGATCAACCGCAGGAACTGGCGGGCGAACCTGGTGGCCCATGCGATGGCTTCCGCCTTCCCGCCGGTGGTGGAGTTGATGAGCATACTGGCGACGGCCATCGTGCTCTGGCTCGGCACCAGGGCGGTCCTGAGCGGGGAGACGACGGTGGGCGTGGTCGCCGCGTTTCTCACCTACGTGACCCGGTTCTTCCATCCCGTCCGGGAGCTAGCCCAGGTCTACAGCCAGTTGCAGCAGGCTATGGCCGCCGGAGAAAAGATCCTGGAGCTGCTGGACTATCCGGTGGAGGTGCAGGACCGTCCCGGCGCCAGGGCCATGCCTCCCATCCAGGGACGCGTCGAGTTCCAGGACGTTTCCTTCAGCTACCTCCCCGACGCGCCGGTCCTGAAGGGCGTGTCCTTCGTGGCACAGCCGGGAGACACCATCGCCCTGGTGGGTCCCACCGGCGCGGGGAAGACCTCCATCGCCAGTCTCCTCGCCCGCTTCTACGACGTGCGGGGTGGCCGGATCCTCATCGACGGGGTCGATATCCGGGACGTCACCATGGCGTCCCTGCGCGGCCAGATGGCCTTGGTACCCCAGGACCCCTTCCTCTTCTCTGGGACTATAGCGGACAACATCCGGTACGGACGGCTGGAGGCGTCCGATGAGGAGGTCATGGAAGCCGCGAAGCTGGCCAACGCCGACCCGTTCATCTCACGTCTTCCCGAGGGATATCAGACCATCGTGTTCGAACGTGGCCAGAACTACTCCCAGGGGCAGCGCCAGCTTATCTCCTTCGCTCGCGCCGTCCTCGCGGACCCTCGGATCCTCATCCTCGACGAGGCCACCGCCAGCGTGGACACCCGGACAGAGGTCCTCATTCAGGCCGCGCTGGCCCGCCTGTTGGCGGGCCGCACCTCCTTCGTCATCGCGCACCGTCTCTCCACCATCCGCAACGCCACCTGCATCCTGGTCATTGATCACGGCGAGGTCGTGGAGCGAGGGACCCACCGCGAACTGGTGGCACAAGACGGGCCGTATCGCGCTCTCTACCTGCGTCAGTATGAGGGGGTCGTCGAGGAGGACCTGGAGCCCCGGCCCTTTCAGGTCAATGGCACATCAGCGGAGCTCGCGGGAGTCTCCGCAACAACCCGTAGGGGCGAGGAGACCTCGCACCCACGGAGCGCCGCACCATGATCCAGTCCCGGCAACAGGCCCAGGCCGCGACGGCGCCGACCAACGGCGCTCACGGCGACATGGAGGCCCTCCCCTCACCGCCGGCTCGGCGGCGCTCCCTCCGAGCCTGGACGCTGTGGGGCATGGTTATCGCCCTAGTCCCCGTCACTGTGTTTGCGGTGCTCTATGCCTATCACCTCTTGTCGTACATCTCCACTGACAACGCCCTGGTGACGGGCACGCTGGTGCAACTGGGTCCCCTCACCGCCGCTCAGGTCCGCACGGTGACCGCGGACGTAGGGGACGAGGTGATCCGAAACCAGCAACTGGCCACGGTCTTCACGGCCTCCGGCCAGCTCCAGTCCCTCCGGGCCCCCTTCGACGGCGTAGTGGTGGCGCGCTACGCCAATCCCGGCGACGCCCTGACCGCCGGGAAGGCGGCCCTCGCGGTGCTCAACACCGACGAGCTGTGGGTGGAGGCGCGAGTGGAGGAATGGCAGGCAACGCGCATCCGCCAGGGGCAGACGGCCGAGGTGACCATTGACGCCCTTGGGCAGACCGTGCGGGGGCAGGTGTTCTCCGTGGGCAGTGCCTCCATCGCCTCTCTTTCCGGTCAGCAGAGCGGGCCGAGTTTCGGGGCCGGACGCCCGCGGCAGCTGGTCCCCGTGCGCGTCAGCATCGACCACGCGGACCTCTACCTGTTCTATGGGGGCCTGGCCACCGTCAAGTTCCACCTCTGGTAGCGCACCGGGCGTCATTGCGGTCGTGGTCCCTCATCACGCCTTGCCGTCCGTCATTGCGAGCTTCGGCAGGCGGCCTATGGCGGCCAGCTCCCGGGAATGGCGACGCACCGCCGTCCGTCATTGCGAGAAGCGGTGGGGAGGACCATGCCGGGGAGGGCGACGAAGCAACCTGGGGTGGGTGGA
>CAZPYZ010000193.1:0-7458 GCA_964590215.1 uncultured Dehalococcoidia bacterium
GGGACTTCTACGGAGCATCGGGGGTTCGCCTTACCTCCGAGACCCGCAGATCCCTGGACCGTTTCCAAGCAGCAGGCTACGCCGATCTCCCCCTTTGTATGGTAAAGACACATCTATCGCTCTCTCATGACCCGGCGCTCTATGGCCGCCCGGAGGGATTCGTGGTGCCGGTGACCGAGGTGCGACTGGCGGCGGGCGCCGGTTATGTGTTGGCGTTATGCGGTGACGTGCAGTCGATGCCGGGCCTCCCGGCCTCACCGGCAGGCGAGCGCATCGACCTCACGGCATCAGGAGAGGTGGTGGGACTTGAGTAGCGCTGGTGGTCGGCGCCGCCGGGAGTTGACGGTGCTGGCAGGCGAAGACAGCCGCCCGAATTACCCACTCCCGTGTCAGCAGCGTCGATCGCCCCTCCGCCTACCCACCCAATCTAAATTCGCGACTGAGCCAGGCCAGGTTATCCAGTGCCGCAACCCTGCGTTCAGGACGGCTCGTGAGCGCGGCCATTTCCATCAGCACCATCGTGGAACGCCAACCGGCAAGGAAATCCTCGGGTAACGGCGCCCCTTCCCCGTAGCCCTCCAGGATAGCCAGGCGGTCCTCGGGACGCGGCCAGCGCCAATCGAACGCGGGAGGCCCCACGTAGGCGTCGCCGAAGTCGATGAGGCCGGCAAACCGGAGCGTTTCCGGGTCTAGAAACACATGCTCGGGTCCTGGATTCGAGTGGAGAGCGACGAGGTCGATAGTGGCCGGTAACGCGGCTACGGCCGCCTTCGCGAGGTCTTCTGGGGGTACCTGCAACGTCCAGCACTTCGGGTCAGCCGCAATGGCCGGCAATGCCTGGCTGAAGCCCGTTTCGGCACGTTTCAGGTAGCCAGCCCGGTCTCGTGGTCCTGGGAAGAGCGAGCTGCCATGAAACGGGTCCTGCGGAATGGTGTGGATGCGTCGCAGGGTTCGCCCCACCTCATGCAGCAACTCGGACCGATTGGACCCAGCCAATTCCACCGTACACGCCGCAACCCCGGGCATCCGGCTCATGCATATGTACTCGATCCCCTGGTCCTGTCCGTAGCCCAAGACGCGCGGGACGCTTATCTCGGGATGCGCCGCAAGCTGGTTCAGGAAGAAGACCTCTTTCTCGAGGCTGGTGCGCGGCCGGAGGCGGTGGGGCCGCTGCGTCTTGAAGATGATCCCCTCATCGATGGCGTAGGCGCGAGCCTCGCCGCCGGACTCGTCCACGCCGGTCAGGCTTGACGCCCTGCGAACATGGCGGCGGGCGAGGGCGAGCACAGTCTGCTCGTCCAGGACCGGGTCCGCGGCGGCGGGTTGAGAATAGGTATCTCGAGGCAGCATGCTTCCTCCTAGGGTCCCGTGCGCCAGTCCCAACCGGCCGCCTCCAGCTCGAGCAGCGCTGCAAAGCGTCCACCGCTGGCGGCCAGCTCAGCGGGCGGGCCTTCCTCTACGATGTAACCCCTATCCAGGACGATGATCCGGTCCGCGTCCAACGCGGTCGAGAGGCGGTGTGCGACGGTCAGCACGGCACAGCCCTGGGGCAATACCGACCCTCTCAGCGCCGCCCGGAAGGCGGCATCGCTAGCGCTATCGATCGCGGCGGTCGCCTCATCGAACAGCAGCACCGCCGGTTTGTGGACCAGGGCGCGCGCCAGCGCGAGCAACTGCTGCTGCCCCGCGGAAAGGTGGGTGCCTGAGCCGCTCCCGCTGCCTGATAGCGGGGTCTCGTACCCTTGAGGAAGTGCCCAGATGAAGGCATCCGCACCGGCGAGGCGGGCCGCCTCGATAGCCGCAGCCTCTGGCACCGAGTTATCGGTGAGGCTGAGGTTTTCCAACACCGTGCCGGAGAAGAGCTGCACCATCTGGGGGACGACCCCGAGCAGTTGACGGCGCTCCGCTTCCTCGAGCAGCGCAGGATCATGACCGGCTACGGAGACAGTCCCTGCCCACGGGCGGTAGAGACCGGCGAGAAGGTGGACAGCGCTGGTCTTACCGGCGCCCGTTCGGCCCACTAGCGCCACGTGTTCCCCCGGCTGCACCTGCAGCGAAATGCCGTGCAGCACGGCCAGGCCTTCCTCGTATCCGAACTCAACCTGGTCTAGCCGGATCGGCGCCGGCCCAATCCCACCCCGGCCACCCGCGCCATTGCCATGGGTTTCTTCTGGTGATAGGGCAAGCGTGCCGAAGATGCGTTCGGCGCCGGCCAGGGCTCCCTGGACGGTCTGCCACTCCTCCCCCAGCGCGGTGATGGGCAGGAAGAAGCGCTGCATCAGTATCAGAAACGCGGTCAGGGTCCCCAGCGTGATCCCGAAGGGAGCGAGTATCTCTTGCGTCCCTGCCCAGAGCAGCGCCGCCACCGCGAGGGCGGACAGGATGACGGTAAGGGGAGTGTACAGCGCCGAGAAGAACGAGGAGCGGTTGGAGGCAGCGAGCCCGCGGCTGAGTACCCCCCGGAACCCGGCCACGAACTCCGGCTCACGTCCGAAGGCCCGGATGACCTCGGCGCTCCGCAGGTTCTCCTGGAGGCAGGTGTTAATAGCGCCGACCGCCGCGCGGTTCTCCCGCTCGGCCTGTCGCACCCTGACCTGTAAAGCCCGCGTCACCACTATCAGTGGCGGGAGGATGAGCGCGGCGATCAGGCTCAGCGGTATGCTGAGCGCCACCATTGCTACCGAGATCGTCGCGAGCCGTGCCAGATTAGCCACGAGCGTCGCCACATGGGATGAGAACACATCGTCAAGCGTGTCCACATCGGCCGTGCAGCGGCTGATGACGTCGCCCATAGGCACCTTGTCGAAAAACCTGGTCGGCAAGCGGTGGAGGTGTGCATAGAGGCGCACTCGAAGATTGCTTAAGACGCCCTGTGCGACGGTGGCCGCGACGTAGGTGTAGAGAAAGGTTACAACCTGGACGGAGGCGGCTGCGCCCAGGTAGAGCAGGGCAAGGAACAGGAGCCCCTCTGGTTGGCCGGCAGTCAGATGGTCATCGACGGTGGTGCGGATGATGAGCGGTGGGGCCAGCTCCAGGGCGGCCGCTGCCAGTACCAGGGTCCCCACCGCCGCTAACCGGACTCGCCACGGTCCCAGCAAGCCGAGCAAGCTTCCGGCCAACCCCCCAGTTTCCATCCGGGCGCCATCCTGCGACAGCACGAAGCTGCTCACCTGCGGGCTCCGTCGACGGCTGCCATACCGGCCACTCGCTGCGCTCGGTAGATGCGGGCGTATAGCCCTCCCGCGGCGACCAGCTCGGCATGGGTGCCGGTCTCCTCTATCGCGCCGTCTCTCAGCACCACCACCAGGTCCGCATAAGGGAAGGCCGCCAGCCGGTGGGAGCACATCAGGATGGTCACTCGGTCCGCATAAGGAACTTGGGGGCCGAACTCCTGGCGGAGGGAGGCCACGATCTGCGCCTCGGTGTTGACGTCGACCGCCGAGAACGGGTCATCCAGCACCAGCAGCCCGGGATAGCTGGGCGCCGCCGCGGCGATGGCCCTCGCCAGACCGACCCGCTGGCGCTGGCCTCCGGAGATGCGAATACCCAGTTCACCCAGTTCGGTGTCCAGTCCGTGGGGGAACCCGAGCACGTCCTCTTCCAGGGCGGCCAGCCTCGCGGTCTGCGTCAGGAAGGAGTCGCTCTGCGGTCCAGGTCCCGGCGTCATGGTGATGTTCTCACGCAGCGTGCCGGAGAACAGCACAGTGTCCTGAGGCAAGTAGCCGATCAGGCCGTCTCGCTCCGGGTTGCTCAGTCCCATGAGCGGGCGGCCATCGATCAGCACTTCACCCGCCTCCGTTGGATAGATCCCGAGGATCGCGCGTGTGAGCGCGCTCTTCCCGGCCCCCACCGGCCCGGTGATCCCCACCAGAGCACCCGCCGGGATATCCAGGTTGAGGCCGCGCAGCGCGGGCGCCTCCGCGCCGGGATACCGAAAGGTCAGGTCGCGCAGCGAGAGCGCGACCGGGCCAGCCCGCCGGGCCTCCTTGCGGATGACGGGCTGGCTGCAGCCGGCAACATGGCCGGCCTGGAAGGAAGCAAGGGGAGGCTCGCCCGTGACCGGCTGCGCCGGGGCCAGCAATGGCCGTATGCGCGCATAGGCGGCAGCGCCGCTCTGGAGCGAGTTGGCGAGCTGCGGAATGCGGTGCCCGCGGTTGACGAAGCGGAAGAACAGCTCCAGGTAAGCGACGAAGCCTCCAATGGTCATGGCGCCGGCGATGACCCGCTCACTGCCCTGCCACACGATCAGCAGGACCCCAGCCGTCATCATCGTCGTGTACACCGGCTGCAGGCCGGCGTAGAGACGGATCCGGCTCAGGTTGCGTTCCGCAAACCGGCCTGAGAGGCCGGCCACGTGCTCGACCGAGGCACTGGCCCGTCCGAACAGACGTAGCAGCCGGATACCTGCCAGGTGCTCCTGGATTGCCGACGTCAGATCGGCGTTGGCCTCGCGCGCCCTGGTGGTGCGCCCGGCAACCCAGCGGCCGGTGGCGTGGGCCAGGACCATCGCCAGGGGCACCGGCAGCAGCGCGAGCACCGTCAGACCGGGGTCGATGACCAGCATCGCAACCACGAAGGAAAGGGAAAACAGCAGCGTGTCCCAGGTCTCGATGGTAAACTCGCGCACGCCGCGGCTCAGCACTTCGACGTCGCCGACGATACGAGCCATCAGGTCTCCCAGCGGCGTGCGCTGCAGGTCCGCCATGGGCCAGCCCAGCACGCCACGGAAGGCATCGGCGCGCACGTTCGCCCGGATGCGTGCATTGGCGGTCATGAGCCACCAGCGTTTGCCCATGCGAGGGATCTCGGTGAGGAGGGTCCCACCGATGAACGCGAGCGCGGCCCATCCCACGTCGCCTGCGGTGGCCTCGCCCCGCTCCAGCGCCAGCGCCCGGTCGATGGCATGGCCCAGCAGGATGGCCGGCAGGACTACCGTCGTGTTCATGACGATGCCTGCCAGTGACCCGAGCACGAGCTGCCCCGCGGTCTGGCGCAGGTAGGGCCGCATCTCCCAGAGGAAGCCGAACATCAGACGTGCTGTCCCCGCGTTCCCTGAGCTTGTCGAAGGGACGCCGTCCATCCGGCCTTCGACGGGCTCAGGCAACGTCCCATCAGGGTCTAACTCCGGAAGAGGAGCAGCCCTGCGAAACCGGCGCCGGCCACCAGAACCGGCTCCTGAAGCCGGAACTTCCACAGAAGTGCCAGGCCGATGAGGGCGATGAGCGCGGTCGGAATGTCGAAGATCGCTCGCTGTCCCAGCACGATCACGGCCCCGGCGATGGCGCCGCTGGCCGCCGCCGTCGCTCCCGCGACGAAGGCCCGAAGCTGGGGATTCTCGCGGTGGCGCCGGAACCATGGCGCAGGGACGATGGTGAAGACGTAGACGGGCAGAAAGATGCCGATCGCGGCCACGGCCGCACCCGGTACCCCCGCCACCAGGTACCCGATAAACGCCACGGTGATCACCACGGGGCCCGGGGTGATCAGCGCGACCGCGACCGCGTCCAGGAACTGGTGGTCGTTGAGCCAGCCAAGGTCATGGACCACGCCCTGCTGCAGGAACGGCACGATGGCGAGGCCGCTGCCGAACACGAATGCGCCCGCCTTGGTAAAAAACAGCAGAACCTGGAGCAGCACGTTGGTCTCGCCGCCCCCTAACGCATCAGCCCGCAGCAAGAAGGTCTCCATGGCCCAGATCGCCGCGCCGCCCGCCACGCATGCTGCGCCTATGAACATGGCCCGACGCCCACCAGGCCAGGCCCGGATGAGCACAGCTGCCAGCCCTGCCAGAAGGAACAGGACCGCCAGCTCGGCCTGGGAGACGACCGTCGCCGCCAGCAGCGCCGTGAAGATGGCCCAGAGCACCGGGTCCTTCTTGTTGGTGCCTCGGGCCAGGCGGTACGCCGCGATGGCGATGATGGCAATGATGACGGCGCCGATCCCGTAGAACAGCGCCTGCATCCAGGGAAGACCCCCGTAGTTGACGTAGAGCCATGAGAGGCCGAGCACCATCAGGAACGACGGGAGAATGAAGGTCAAGCCAACCAGGGTGGCGCCGAGGATACCGCCCTGGAAGTAGCCGATCGCGATGGCTGTCTGCGCCGCCAGCGGACCGGGCATGATCTGCGCCAGGGCCAGGGAGAGGTTGTAGGTCGTCTCGTCGATGACCTTTTCCTCATCCACCAGGTCCTTCCGCATGTACCCGACCAGCGCGGCGGGCCCCCCGAACCCAACCGTCCCGAGCTTGAGGAAGTAGAGGACCAGGTCTTTCAGCGGCGCGGGCCGTGCCTCTTCGGCCGGGACGGGTTGCAAGGCTTCCATCGCCATGCCCTCTTTTGCGGAAATAACGACTGTTAGGTACTATACTCCAGTGCGCTGGCTGTTGCTCATCTATTCCGTCCCTGCGGAGCCGTCTCGCAAACGGGCGTGGGTCTGGCGCGAGATCAGGCGGGCGGGCGCCGTCTATTTGCGCGACGGCGTCTGTGTCCTGCCTCAAACTGAGGCCAACGAGGCGGCATTTGACGCAATAGCGCAGCGCATCGTCGAGTTCGAGGGCCGCGCGACCGTGGTGAAGCACGCCGTGCTCGACGCGGCCGCGGTAGAAGAGGTTACCGCCCATATGCGGGCGGCACGGGCGGATGAGTACGCCGCGGTCCGCGAGGACACGCACGCGTTCTTGGAGCACATTCGCCGGGAGACGGCCCATCGGGACCTCAGCCCGGCCGAACTGAAGGAGCTGGGGGCAGACCTGACGAAGGTACAGCGCTGGTACGGGAAGGTGCGCCGGCGGGACCACCTGAACGCGGGCGGTCATGAGGGGATCGATGAGTTGCTCCTTGGATGCGAGGAGGCCCTGTCGCGGCTTATCGACGCTTCGGCCCGTGGGGCGGCCCCCCGATGAAATGGGTGACCCGCCGCAATATGCACGTGGACCGCACCGCCTGTTCGTGGTTGATCCGGCGTTTCATCGATCCGGACGCGAGCTTTGAGTTCGTCCCCGCCGGGACGGATCCCGCAACCCTGGCAGGCTACAGCTTCGACATGCGCGGAGGGACCTTCAGCCACCGGGAAGGGAAGTGCACGTTCCAATCGCTGTTAGATCACTACGGACTGAACAAGGACGAGGCGCTGGTGGAGATGGGACGGCTCATCCGCGACGCCGACGTCCCGCCCTCCCGCACCACGCGGCGCGAGGCCGCCGGCATCGATGCCCTGATGCGCGGGGTTCAATTAAGCGTGCCCGATGACCTCGCAAAAATTGAGCAGGCCCGGCCCATCTACGATGCCCTTTATGCCTATTGCCAGGCAAAGGTTGCTGCCGTCGCCAGCGAGCCGGCCAACCCCCGTCCCAAGCTGAGCTACCGGCGGCGGCTCCTCGTGCATCTGGATGACGAATAGGGCACGCCCACTCCACCATGTGGGGCAGGCGCCCTCGCCTGCCGGGGCCGGGGAGCGGGC
>CAZPYZ010000194.1:0-7428 GCA_964590215.1 uncultured Dehalococcoidia bacterium
TCGAGCGAGACGGTACGGACCAGTCCGGAAACCTCCATCCCGTCGAGCGCGTCCACTGAGACGGTTACCTCCAGGCCGGGGGCAACGTGGCGGATGATGAACTCATCTACGTCGGTCGTCTCGACCTGGAGCCGGCCCAAGTCGCCGAGGGTTGCGATGATGGCGCCGGGGAGCACCGTGTCGCCGAGATTGACCTGAACACCGGTGACGGCGCCCGGCCACGGGGCAGTAAGCACTTCGAGGGCGCCGCCGGGCAGGCGAATCCGAGCGATTTCCTGTTGCTCTCCGACCCACTGTCCAGGTCTTACCGGGAGACTCGTGACGACGCCGCCGGTAAGAGTGGCAATGCGGGCGTGGGCCACTGGTCGCAGCTGCCCTCGAGCCGTGAGAATGGGTTCTCGCGCCGTTGTCAGGGTAACGGGTTCCGGCGGCGCGACGGATCTCGGGACCCACAAGGCGGCGGCCACGGAAAGGGCGGCCAGCAGGCGGGCGCGCCCCGTTGTCGAGTACAACCTCTGTTGAACGGGCGTCGTCCTGAAGGGCCTTCACCGAACCTCCCTGGTCCGGCCATCCCGGATCTCTATCCGGCGATGGGCGGCCGCCGCGACCTCGGGATCGTGCGTGACCACTACCACACTGCGGCCCTCGTCGTGGGCCCGTTGGAACAGATCGATGACGATGGCCTTGTCCTCGGAGTGCAGTTCACCGGTGGGCTCATCCGCGAAGATGAAGCGAGGCTCGTTAGCCAGTGCCCGGGCGATTGCGACCCGCTGGCGCTGGCCGCCGGAGAGTTGGGAGGGTTGGAAATCGAGGCGGTCGCCCAACCCGACCGAGTGGAGCAAGCGAGTCGAACCCGTATTGGGGAGCGACGAACCAGTTCAGCAGGGCGCCAAGAGCGAGGCTGAGAACCACCCCGGCAATAGCCGCCGAACACGTGACTGCCAACGCCTCGGCAGCCACCGTTTGCAGGATCGTACTGGTCGGGATGCCGATGGCCTTCATGGTGGCGAACTCCAGCCGCCGTTCGGCGACCGACCGGCTCAGCATATTGCTGACAAACAGCGCCGCAATGGCGAGCGTCAGGAGATTGACGATCCAGCGAATGGCTGTCCCGGTAGCATTGGCCTCCTCTGCCTGGCGGATCAGGTCGGCGGGCTCGAACGCGGTCAGGGAGCCGATGTCAGGAACCCGCCGGCGCGCCGCGGCGGGGTCTCCGGCCATGGCGACGATGGAATTCACTACGTCCCCAATACCAGCGCGGAGGCGGAACGCGTCATAGTCCATGTACGCGACGCCGTTGGCCGCGTAGCCGAAGCCCGCGCAATTTCCCGATGCCTACGACGAGGAAGTCACGCCCGTTGAGACGGAGAATGTCACCGAGGTGCAAGCCTTTCTCCCCGGCCAGCCTGTCGCCCAGAACCACCTCGTTTGACCGCCGGAACCAGCGACCGGCCTTGAGGTCCACGACGTTGGGGATGCGGGTCGGGTCCCCTGCGACGGCATAGGCCAGGATGAGTTCTTTCGTAACCTCCGCACGCCTGGGACCGGGGCGTTCTCGTTCCATCGACCACTGCATCGCCCCGACGGCGGTGTTCACCTGGGGCAAGTTCCGCACCTGGGCCAGCACCCGGCGTGCGTTCCTAATGGTTCCTGGGGAGTCGCCCGGCAGGAAGGCGATGAGAGTACCGCCTTCCGCTACTACGTAGAGGTTGGCGCCGGATTTCACGTAGTCGCCGGCGAAGATGTCGAAGGAGGCCTTGTTGATGGCGATAAGAGTCATGCCGATGCCTAATGCTATGCCCACGCCCACGACCATGCCGGCCATCCCCCTGCTGCGGCGCAGCAGCGTTCGAAGAGGCAAGGGCAGGCTTGAGAGCCGGGGAACACGGTACGGCACGGAACCGGTCCCTCAACGACGCCGGTAGGTTTGGGCCTCCATGACCCAAGCCTGCGCCAGCTTCTCCGCCGCGGTCCGCGGCGGCGTTCCTCCTTGAAGGGCGCTTTCCAGCACGGCTCTTCTCTCGGGCGGAATACTCAGGCCACGCTGCTGTCCTTGACGGTCGAGGTGGGAGTTACCTTAACGATACCTGGCCACGCCCGCGCCAACCCCACCCATTGCGGGAGTTTTCTCCCCCCGAAAAGCGGGGGGTGCCACGCTGCGGGCCGGACAAGCCCGCCTTGGGTGTTGCGGCGGGACGAGGCCGCAGACTTTCCGGCCGCACTTCTAGACGAGATGCTGTCCGCCCGGCGCCGGGGCCGCTCCACCCTGCAATGGTGGATCCGCCCTCGTCTTGCGCTAACAATGGTGCGCAAGTGCACGAAGCTACAGGGGCATTGGTGATAGTAACCGGACAAGGGGCACGGGAACGGTGCCGTACAGGGCTGCATGGAGGCTACATGAACGACGAAGAGCTCGTGGAGCGATTGGCCGCGTTGGAGAGGGAGCCTCGCCGGGACCGCTGGTCAGAGCGGACCGCCGCCCGGCTGTGCTCGCTCTATGAGGCGGCTACGCCCTCGCAACGACAGTTCATGCGAGAGACCGTACAGCTGGGACGCTGGCGATCGCCGGATAAGCGAACCCTCGCCGACGGGGCCATCCGGGATATCCCGGCCCAACAGCGTATCCGGGTTGGGCTGCTTTTCGAGTCCATAGGATGGCCGCCACGATCTGCGAGACAACCTCATCTCTGTCACCTTCGTCTACCACAGCGCGATGGCTGTCGGGATGGATGTCGAGCGCTTGTTCCAAGAGGTGGCCGCGATCTCGTCGGAGCGGATGGGACGGGTTCTCAGGGACTTCCTTGCTCGCCCAGCGACTCCTGGCTCCATGGGCTACCACGCCAGGGCCACGCGGCACGGCGGCCAGCGGTAGACGCCCGTGGGCAACGCAACCCTACCGCCGATGGTCGAACCCACAACGAATATCGGGCAGGTCCGACGCGTATCGGCAGACCCTTGGTGCGAGGTGACCGGTCAGGAGCCCTGCGCCGTACGAGTAGGCCAGGGTGTAGCGTTCCGGGGTCGGGTCATAGCTGAAATACCATTCCCACATGTACCCAGGGCACGCACCGCTGTCGGATACACTGGACGAGTACGCTGTCGGCCCTCGCCCCAGCGGTTCGCCCGGAGGAGAAGTGCCCCTCAGCAGATCCAGCCGCTCTGGATACTTCCCCCATTCGGCATGGTATCGGTGCAGGGCCTGCGCCGTGCTCTCCATGCCACGGCGGACCCATGCCTGCGTCCGGAATTCGACGCTCAGGTCCGCGCTGGGGAAGGTTGCCAGCGGGAATCCCAGGGCAAGCACGGGCGCCAGCAGCCTACGTGGCCCCCGGAGCTTCCACAGGAGCCAGACGCCCGCCACCAGGCTCACCAGGGTGACGACGAAGAAGGTGCCCAGCACGGTCCAGCCGTCGACGGACGCGTAATAGGACGCAAGGCCACTTACGGCGCGCAACAGAGCACCGGCGAGGAATACTGGCGGCCAAACAACCCCTCCCTTTCCTCCAAACCCGGTGGCAAAGAAGGCGGCCCCCGCCGTGAGGGCCCCCGGGCAGGAAGACCACGAAGCACCAGTACCACAGCAGGTAGGCCGCCTCCTCAGCCCGGGTCGTGAAGCCCCGGGCTGTATGTCAACGGCCGCCATCGGGCGACGGTGATGCCCTAAAGCGCCTTCCGTAGTTCCTGGGAGGCCTCAACCCACGACGTGGCAGCGTCTTTTGGCAGCACCACCCCCGCCGACCTCACGCGGTAAGACTCCGGGTTCAGGACCCCCGGCGGGATCGTGCCCTGCTCCCGCAGCGCCCGGGCCGCTCTGAGCCAGTAGCGCCGCACCTGGATGATGGCCATGTCCGTGGTCCCCAGGTGCTCTTTAGTGCGGTCGTAGATGGGCCCCATGCCCTCCTGTATGGCCCCGTCCTGGATCCGCGTGTTCCCCATCTGCGCGTCCCCGATCCCGGTGTAGTACCTGGTGCGTTGGGCCTCCCGGTCGATGAGGTAATCGTTGCTCTTATTGGGAATGGGGCGCCAGGCGCCCATGGGTTCGCTGGTGGGGGGCAACAGAGCGTTCCGGCCCACATGGATCCCAGACTGCGGATAGGTGTTCATGCGGGTGAGGTCTGCCTCGGTGAACGCGCGGGACGGGTGCCATGAGACCGTCCAGGTCATGGTATGTTCGTCGTCCATGGGCACCCAGGCGTGCCCGCCGATGTTCGCGCTCCAGGCTATCCCGCCGGGGATCATGGAATAGAAGGGCATGAGGAACTGGGTGATGCCGTAGGAGTCGTGGCCCTCATCCCAGTTCCGCCGCGCCCCAATGAGCACGCCGTAGTCCGTTTCCACCACTTCAAAGCGCGGCGCCCGGTCTCTCCGGTTAAAGGGCACCCCTATTCCCGGGAGCTCCGGGTCTTTCTGGCCTGGCACGAGGCCGGAATGCAGGAAGCCACCGTGGCTGGTGTCGATGCCGCCCTCCAGGGCCTGCACCCAGTTGCACTCCTGGTAGGTCTTGTCGATAAACCGCTGCTCCTCGGGCACCAGGTTCCACTCAAAGGCTGGCAGTTCTGGCAGCTCGGCCGCGGGGCCCATGTAGGCCCACACGAGCCCCCTCCGCTCCCGGCAGGGATACGCCGTGACGCGGATCTTGTGTTTGAAGTTGCTCTCCGGCGGTTCGTTGGGCATATCCACGCAGCGGCCCTGGACGTCGTACTTCCAGCCGTGGTACACGCAGCGCAGGCCGTGCTCCTCGTTGCGCCCGAAGAAGAGCGAGGCGCCCCGGTGGGGGCAGTTGTTGGCCAGCAGCCCCACCTGCCCGCTGGTGTCGCGGAAGGCAATGAGGTCCTCGGTCATGAGCCGGACCCGCAGGGGAGGGCCATCCGGTTCGGGCAACTCCGAAGAGAGCAGCACTGGCAGCCAGTACTGCCGCAGGAGGTCCCCCATCGCCGTGCCAGGGCCCACCCGGGTCAATAGTTCGTTATCCACTTTGGTCAGCATGTGTATCCCTCGTTAGCTGTTAGCTGTTAGCTGTTAGCTGTTAGCAAGGATAAGGCTTCAGACATTTGTTGTCCGGCTGTTTGGGCCCGCTCCCTCACGGTCGCGGCTCTGTCACGTGGTTGTCAGCACCCCGTGGGATCCAGCCAGGCATGGGCCGCGCCAATGGGTTCGAGATACCAGTTGGTGGAAGGCATATTCCTCACCTGGCAGGAGTAGAACTTGTGATAGACCAGGCTGTTCACGGGCACCCACGGCATCAGCTCATAGAGCCGGTCCAGCAGCTCGTCCATGATCTGCTTCCGCTTGACCGGGTCCAGCTCCTTGCCCTGGGCCAATGAGAGGGCGTCCACCTTGGGATCGCTGAGGCCGGTGACGTTGTGGGAGCCTCCCGTCCGCAGGAAAGAGCCCATCCAGCGATCCGGGAAGAAGCCGGGAGGGGAAACGCCCGACCAGGCGGCATCGTACTGGCGGATGGAAATCACGTTGGCGGCGTTCCCTACCGTCACCTCAATTTTCACTCTGATCCCCACGGCCTCCAGCTGCTTCTGGGCGATCTCACCGGCGGGAGCTTCGCTGGGGACGTTGCCCACCTTCATCACGAACTCGAGCTGCCCGGGGCCGTAGCCCGCCTCCGCCAGGAGGCGTTTGGCCCGCTCTGGGTCCGGCCGGAACTTCTCCCGCACCTTGGCGGCGGGCCACCCATACTGGGTGATGGCCGACGGCAGATGGCCGGTGCGCAGGCCGGCGCCCTGGAAGGCCCCCTCCAGGATTTCTTCGTAGTCCGTGGCCAGGGCGATAGCCTGGCGCACCCGCACGTCCTGGAAGGGAGGGTAGCTCTGGTTCAAGAACAGTCCCCGGGGGATGGGCACCACGTCTTCATAGGCGACGAGCCTGGGCATGGCCTCCTTCAGTGCCCGGGCATCGATCTTGGTATAGCCCAGAGAGCTATTGTGGTCCAGCTGCCCGGCCCGGAACGCTGCCACCTCCGCCGCATAGTCGGCGAACACGATGACCTCGATGCCGTCCAGGTAGGGGATGGGCTTGCCATCCTGCCCCACCTCCCACCAGTCCGGGTTGCGTTCCAACGCGGTGAGCTGGTTCACCTTGTAGTCCTTCACCATGAACGGGCCGCTGCCGATAGCCGTATTCTTGAAGTCCCCTATCTGCTCCTTCACTTCCCGAGGCACGATGAAGCTGGTCCGATCCCCCAGAGTGGTCCCCAGGAAATCAGCCTGGGGCTCCCTCAGCCGGAGCACCACCGTGTGGGCGTCAGGCGTCTCATAGGTCACCGGCTCCCAGAAGGTACGCAACCCGCCCTCCCGCTTCTGGTGGTCGATGGTCCAGGCGACGTCCGCCGCGGTCAGGGGTCGCCCGTTGACCGGTGGCTTGTTGTGCCACTTGATGTCGTCCCGCAGCCTGAAGGTCCAGGTCAATCCATCGGGCGAGACCTGCCAGGACCTGGCCAGGTCGGGTACGAAGACCGTATCTTCGTAGTAGCAGGAGCGCAGGTTTACCAGGCGCTGGTAGACCTGGGGGATGCGGGTGCTGGCAGCGCCTCCCGGCGCGGTCACGTCCAGGTGGATATTGCCCACGGCCAGCAGCGCGAGCTTGTAGACACCACCCCTCTTGGGCAGCCCCTGGGCACGCCAGTGCTCCTTGCCTGGCTCGCAGGGGAGCGTGAGCTTGCGCTTGAAATGCTCCTCCACCGACAGCTGGCCGGTGGGGGCCTCCGTCGCTGCGCTGGGGGTCGGCGCCGGGGCCGTGCAACCGGCTAGCAGCATGGCTCCCAGCGCCGAAGAGAGCACGAACGCCAAACAGCTTCGGTGCCTCATCTCACGGATCCTCCTTCCCCCTTGCCGAGGGTCCGGCCGTATTGGGAAAGCCGCCCCCCGGGGTGGCTGGCGATTCACTATGGCCGTTGCGCCCGCAATTGTACGGCGTACCCCGCGTCGCCGCTATCCGCTGATAGAGGTCGCCACCGCCACCGCCGGGACCATCACCATTGCGTCATCATGTCTACCCCATCCACGCTGTCTCGAGGCCGGAGGAATGGAAGCCTCCCAGAGAGGAGTACTGGTGCGAGTACGCCACGAACTGGATTGGGGTGAAGGCGACGTGGCAGCTGACCGCGACAGAGGCGGAGTGGGCGGCGCTGACGGAGATGAAGGCGCGGTGCTAGGATACGCGGAACAGATGGCACCTATTTGCGATGGTGTCCCCAAGCCGGCTCCTGTGAGGTGCCGTATATTCGGCGCTCGCACCGCCACGGCAGGTTACTCCCACTATGGATCTGAAGTTTGCAAAGCTTCCCCTGAAATGTAGGCACCTGGTGGGAGCGGTGATCTAGAAAGGGGGCGCGTGCATGCACACCCAAACGCTGGAAGAAAGCCCAAGAAACCATCGGGGTGGACAGGTGTCGTACCTCTTGATGGCCAAGGGCCA
>CAZPYZ010000195.1:0-7426 GCA_964590215.1 uncultured Dehalococcoidia bacterium
GCCGCGAGCCTGTCTCGGATCCCAACGTCGCAGCGCCCATTTTCAAGTCAATGACAAATCGGGCTCGAGTTTGTTTCCCAAAGATAAGCGGGCAGCGCCCGTGCGTCGCTCTGCGCGGCGCCTGGTAGACTGTCTTAACGTTTTGCAACGTAAGGAAATTGAGATGCATGGGAAAGTACTGTGCCTGTCGATAGGCTTGATCGCTGCCCTGGCCTGCGTCCCGTCCACCCAGCAACCCGGGGATGGAGCTTCGAGTGCTCCCGGACAGCCGAGGTACGGGGGCATCCTGAGTGTTCACGGGGTGGTGGACCCCTTCAATTGGGACCCCATTGAGCAGAAGGGGACCCCCCACGACGAGCTAATGGCGCTCCACCATGAGAGCCTGCTCGGCTTTAAGAAAGGGCCCGATCTCGATTACATGCAGTGGGAGCTGACGCCCGAACTGGCGGACCGGTGGGAAGTCTCCAACGAGAGCAGGACCTTTTCCTTCCGCCTCCGTGAGGGCGCCCGGTTCCAAAACCTGCCGCCGGTAAACGGACGGGAGGTGACCTCCGCGGATGTGAAGTTCTCGGTGAGCTACCGGCTGAGGGAGGGGGACCTGAAAGAAAAGAAGCTCCCCGTGGCGCAGATCTCCTACATCTTCGAAGGGCTCGAGCGCGTAGAGGCGGTGGACCAGCGGACGGCGGTGTTCCACTTCAAGGAACCGTACATTCCCTTTCTCAGCTACGCGGCTTCGGATTGGAACCCGGTGCTGCCCCGAGAGGTTTATGACCAGGATGGCCACTTCCGTGACAACCCGGTGGGGGCGGGCCCCTACATGCTCGATGCCGCCTCCTCCCAGCAGGGGACGCGCTGGATGTTCAAGAAGAACCCGGACTACTGGGACCCGACCCGTCCCTACCTGGACGGGATCCGCTGGCTGGTGCTTCCCGCCGAATCGGCGCTGTACGCCGCGTTCCAGACGAAGCAAGTGGACCTGCTGGCCGATGGACGGGAGTTCAACGACGCGCAGGAGCTGATGAAGGCGAACCCGCAGGCCCACTACAACAAGCACTACCAGCCCAACTCCAGCGACGTCTTGCTCTCGCAGCTGGCGGAGCGGAACAGCCCGGTGCGAGACATCCGGATCCGCAGGGCGCTCTCCCTTGCCATCGATCGGGATGAGATGAACCGGGTGCAATTCGGAGGACAGGGAGAATGGGGAGTCCCCGTCGCCCTCATGGGCCTGTTCACCCCCGCTGAGATCCGGCAGATGCTGAGGTTTGACCTGGAAGAGGCGAGACGGTTGGTGCGGGAAGCGGGCCACCCCAACGGTGTGACCCTGGACCTGCCCATCAGCAACAACATGGAGCGAAGCAGCCTGGCCACCGTCGAGCTGCTCCAGGCCATGTGGAAGAGGGCCGGCCTCAACGCCGAGATCAAGGCGTTCGAGCGGGTCGACGCGCAGCAGAAGCTGCGCCGGGGCGACTGGGACGTCAACCCGCGCCTGGGGCAGGGCGCCGCGCTGCATGACGACCCGGATTCCCTCGCCTTCGGCCGGTTCCACGGCAAGTCGCCGAACAACTACGGCCGTGTGAATGACCCGGAGGTGGACCGGCTGCTGGAGGCCCAGCGCCGTGAAGCCGACCCCGAGAAGCGGCGGGAGATCCTGCGGGCGGTATCGAAGCGGCTGGTGGATCAGATGTGGGCGGTGCAACTGCTGCACCGGCCCAAGTACTCCTTCTGGCACCCCTACGTGAAGAACTACCGCCCCAACTTCGGGTCCAAGGCCGACTACACTATGGTCTGGCTGGAGAAGTAGGCGCCGTGGCAGTGCCATCGGGCGCGTCCTACGGTTGGCGGGCCAGGATCGGGTTCATCCAGCCCTCGGCGGGCAACCCGAACCACCCGCATGAGTTCTATCTCCTCGCCCCGGAGGGGGTGACCATCAGCCTGATGGGACTGAGGTCGCTGGAGGACCCTCCAGAGGAGTTCCTGAGCCAGGAGAGTCTCGACCGGGCGCTGCGGCGCCTCCCGGCGGCGGCGAGAGTGCTGGCGGCGCAGCCCGTGGACGTCATCGTTCAGGCGGGCGTACCTCACGTCACGGCCCAAGCTTACGGGATCGAGGAACGGCTGAAGGCGGATGTCGCGGCAGTCACCGCGATTCCACTGGTCATCGACGTGCGGGCTTCCATCGAGGCACTGCAGACGCTGGGAGTGACGAAGGCGTTGATGGTCAGCCCGTTTACCGAGGGGGCCAGCGAACAGGTCGCCTCCTATGTTGGGCACGATGGCATCGCCATCGTCGGGGCCCACCGCGTCAACCCTGGGGCCTACGGCGGGCTCTACACCCTCTCTCTGGAATCGGTCTATCGGGAGGTAAAGACAGCCTACCGGCGACTCGGTGCCGGCTGCGACGGCGTCTGGCTGCCCGGCGCCGCGATGCCGAGCGTCGGGATCCTCGACGTCCTCGAAGGGGACCTGGGCGTTCCTGTGGTCAGCAGCAAACAGGCGATGGTCTGGGCGGCACTGCGGACGGCCGGGGTGTCTTTGGTCAAAGCGGGCTACGGCCGGTTGTGGGAGAGTCCACGAAACTAGGGGTACCGGAGGAGATACGAATTGAATCAACGATTGCTGGTTGGCGCTCTCGCTCTCATCGGACTGGCCTGCGGCCCGACGTCTCAGGGCACACCTCCACAGGCGGGGACTCAGGAGATACCGAAACCGGGAGGGGTGCTGACGCTGCGAGAAGACACCGACCCCTTCAACTGGGACATCAGCCGGCAGTCGAGCGCGCCGAACACGGTGCAGGTGGTGCTTGCCTACAACACCCTGATGAACTTCAAGACCGGCCCGGACATTCCCTACCAGGCCGGCGTCATCGAGCCGGAGCTGGCCGAACGGTGGGAGGTATCTCCTGACGCGAAGACCCATACCTTCTATCTCCGCAAAGGGGTGAAGTTCGCCAACCAGCCGCCGCTGAACGGCCGTGAGCTGACCTCCGCGGATGTGAAGTGGAGCCTGGAGTACTACACGAGGAGCGGCGAGCTCGCGGGCAGACGCCTGCCCACCAGTGAGTTGGGATGGATGTTCCCGGATTTCGACCGGGTCGAGGCGCCCGATCCGCACACGGTCAAAGTCCACTTCAGCAAGCCCTTCTCGCCCTTCACTAACTACGCGGCGGCGCGCCAGATCGTGATCCTGCCCAAGGAGACCTACGAACGGGAGAATGGCTTCCAGGACTTTATCCTCGGCTCTGGTCCCTTTCAGCTCGACGTGAACGCCTCCCAGAAGGGCAGCCGTTGGGTCTTCAACAAGAACCCGGACTACTTCAAGCAGCCGGAGCCGTACGTGGACCAGTTGCGGTTCTTCATCCTGCCGGAGGAGCCGACCACCATCGCGGCCTTCGCATCAAAGCAGCTCGACCTCATCTCCTTCGAAATCGCCCAGCAGGGCGCCGATGAGATCAGGCGGCTCGCCCCCAGCGCAGTGCTCTACGAGTACGAGCCCAACTATCCCTGGACGCCGTACATGAATGGCCGAGTGCGGCCCTTCAACGACATGCGGGTCCGGAAGGCCTTCTCTCTCTCGATAGACCGCGACGAGCTGATTCGGGCCATCAACCGCGGACGGGGGTCCCCCGAGATGCCCGCCGTGTTCCGGGATTACTTCACGGTGGAGGAGGTGAGGCAGTACCAGCCCTACGACCCGGCAGAGGCCAGACGCCTCCTGGCCGAGGCGGGCTATCCCAACGGCGTGGACGTGGAAACTCCTTACGTAGGACAGACCTTCGGCATCGAGTACATGACGGTCCTGCAGCTGATGCAGGCCCAACTGAGAAAGACCGGCATCAACCTCCACTTCAAAGAGGTAGACCGGGGCGCCTTCTCCTCCGCCCTGCGCTCGGAGACCTTCCAGTTCATCCTGCAGATCGGGGCAAACCTGCGCTGGGACGTCGACGTGGCGATGTCCTCTTACGAACCGGGCTCGAGACGCAACTACGTGGGAGTAAACGACCCCGAGCTGACCAAGCTGATCGAGGCCCAGCGGGTGGAAACGGACCCGGCGAAGCGCCGGGAGCTGATGCGGACCGCCTCCAAGCTCATCGCGGAGAAGGCCTACTCCCTCGGCCTCTTCTCCCGAGTCCGCTACCATGGGTGGCATCCCCACGTGAAGGGGCACACACCGAACGCCAACTTTGGGCTCCGGCCGTGGCCGGCCGTGATATGGCTGGACCGCTAGACGCGCTGCGGCGTCGCCAGAACTGGGCCAGACCTGGCCGCTGAACAGCGCCCGCGCCAGGTAGCCCGACCCGGGCCGAAAGGAATGCCTGCAGGATGATCCGGAACAAGATCGACGCGGATACCCACGTGGACGAGACAGAAGCGACCTGGGAGTACCTGACCGCGGCGGAGCGGCGGTTCAAGCCTATCCCCATCGACCCCGGCGAGCCGCCGCTCCCGGGCGACTCCCGGCCGCACCGGTTCTGGTTGGTGGACGGGCGCCTCGGGATGCGGCGCTGGCGCAGCGACGAGCGCACCGGCACGACCCGCGAGAAGCGCGAGCTCCATGATGTCACAGCTCGGGTCGCGCAGATGGACGCGCTCGGGATCGAGGTACAGGTTCTCTATCCCACCTTCTTGCTGGTCATGCCCACCACGAAGCCGGATTGGCAGGCGGCGATCTGCCGGAGCTACAACCGCTGGCTGGCGGACCGGACGGCCGAATCAAAGGGCAGGCTGCGCTGGGTGGTCATGCCGCCGGTGGACAGCATGGGGGACGCGCTGGAGGAGCTCCGGTTTGGTAAGGAGCACGGGGCCGTGGGGGTCTTCAAACGGGCCATCGAGGCGGGCGGCAAGACCGTGGACGACCCGTATTTCTACCCCCTCTATGAGGAAGCCCAGCGGCTGGACCTGCCGGTGTGCATCCACGCCGGAGGAGGCGTGGGCGACCAGTTCGCCCGGCCGGAGATCGCCTGCTTCTCCCACCTTGCCATCAAGGGCGTGCCCCAGCGGTTCCCGACGCTGCGATTCGGGGTGATCGAGGCGATGGCCTCATGGGTCCCGTACATCATTGCGGACCTCAAGGCGAAGGGGCAGTACAGCGGCAGCTTCAAGGTGTACTCCGACAGGCCGATGAGCATACAGGGGGACTTCCTCCGGGAGAACCGGCTCTATGTGACGGCGCAGACCAACGACGACGTGCCGTATCTCCTGACGTTCGGTGCCGAGGACAGCCTGATGATCGGCACCGACTACGGGCATGAGGACCAGTCGGCGGTGCTGGGCGCGTTGGGGACGATCGAGGAGCTGGGGGCGCGGGGGGACATCGGACCGGAGGCCGTGCGGAAGATCCTGATCGACAACCCGCGGAGGTTCTACGACCTGTGAGGGCACAGCGGGGCGGGGGCCACACGTGGCCCGCGAGGGGCTCTAAACTCTCGCCAGGTGAACCTGAAAGCGCTCGGGATGTCGTACGTGGTGCGTCGTGAGTAGGGAACGGCTCCCACCTACTCACCACTCCCTACGCACTACTCACAACGTGACCATAATTTGCGTTAACCCGCCAGCTAGCTTCTAACCGCAGCCGAGGGCCCGGGCAAGGACCCGGCAGGCCATCTCCATCACATCGGGGGACAAGCGGGCGATCCGCGTCCTGAAGTCTGCACGGGACACGGTGGTCAGGTTGTCGAAGCTGGCGACGCAGTCCTCGGGAAGTCCTTCATCCGGTCCCAGTCGCAACTCGCTTCCTAGACCACGGATTCTCCGGGTACACGGAGCGACGACGGCATCCGCGCGATCTGCAGCCGGGTCTCTAGTCAGCACCAGGACAGGCCGGTCACCGCCTGGCCTCGTCGCAGCCCACCACACTTCCCCCCTTACCATGGGGGGATCACCTTCCAGGAATCCTGGGACAATGCCAGTTCCTCGTCCGTAAAGGGGTTCTTCTCAAGGATTTCGGCGTCTCGCTCGCACTCCAGCCGGTAGAGATAGAGTTCGACGGCCCTTCGGATGACCTCGGACCGCGACGAGTGGGTAGCCGGAACGAGCTTGTCAATTCCTTGCAACAGGTTAGCGGGTAGCCGGACCGCGACCTGAACGGTTGTCATACACGCAGTATACGACAGTGGTATACGTCAAACGAACAGCGGCTCCATCGTGAGGTGGTCAACCATAGCTTGCAGCTTCGCATCTTCAACGGCCTGCTCGAAGCGTTCTGCCGCGGCAAGGACGTGGGGCAATAATCCGACGTCGCCGGCGGAGATCACGAAGATGCCCGGACGCGACAACGCCCAGTGGATGGCGAGGGCGATGTCGTTAGGGTCGGAGAGCGGCTGGTACCAGGTCGTCGCGGTACGGGTCCTGCCCATCCAAGGCCGATAGGCGATTGACTTGATGGTCTGGACCGCGATATCCCGCTCCCGGCAGGTCGCCTGCAATGCGTCGAAGTGGTCCCGGTAGTAGGGGATCTGCATCGTCAGGTAATTGTAGGGGAGCAGCACCGAATCGAAGGCAAAGCGCTGGAGGCTGCGGCGGTGCGTCGCCGCGACCTGAGTACCGTGGCCGGTGACGCCAATAGCCTTGACCAGACCCTGCTCACGGGCCTCGACGGCCGCTTCGATGGCGCCGCCTGGGCTGAGCGCGGTGTCCCACTGGATGGGGTCGGAGAGGTTGTGCAGCTGCCAGAGGTCAACGTAATCGACGCCGAGCCGGTCCAGCGACCGGTGGAGCTGCTCTCGGGCTTCGGGGGCCCGCCGTTCTCCGGTCTTGGTGGCGAGGAAGAAGCCGGCCCGGTGCCGGCTCAGCCAGGGAGCCAGCCGGACCTCCGCCTCGCCGTAACTGGCGGCAACGTCGATGTGGTTGACGCCGTGCTCCAGCAGAAGATCCAGAGTACGGTCTGCCACATCCTGAGTGACCCTGGACAGCGAAGCGGCGCCGAAGATGATGCGGGAGCTTTGGTGCTGGGTCCGGCCGAAAGGAAGTTTGGGGATCATGCGGATGGCCTTTCTTTCGTGCGTGCGCGGCGCCCCTTACACGGGCAGCTTATCGCCCTCGGGCGCCGCCTGCACCTCGAAGGCGTTGACGACACCCGCCAGCATTCCGTAGTAGCCGGCCAGGGTGGTCAGCTCGACGAGCCACTCCACGCCATACTTGTTCTTCAAGGCATCGAAGGCGGCCTGCTCCACGCGATTGGTGCGGAAGAGCTGCTGCACATAGGTGACGATGGCCGCCTCGTCCGGGGTGAGGCCGGCGGGAGCCTTCTTCTCCCGGACCGCAGTGATGGCCTCCTCCCGCACTCCTGCCCGCCGGCCGGCGTTCACGTGGGCCGCCCAGACGTAGCCGCAGTCCCGCTCGCGCGCCGCGGTGATGATGGCCAGCTCACCCTCCTGGGGCTTGACCAGCGCGTCGTAGCGGAAGTGGTTTCCTACCGCCAGCACCTTCTGGTC
>CAZPYZ010000196.1:0-7400 GCA_964590215.1 uncultured Dehalococcoidia bacterium
CAGCGTGATGATGAACAGGTCCGCCGCGCTGAGCAGGCTAGGGAGTGTTGCCCTACTGTATAGCGCGATATTGCAAATAGATATCAAAATCAGCCCAGCCCGGCGGGGGCCTGTTCAACCACGCCTGACACCAGGCGTTTTAATTATCAGAAGCGCGACGCAACGATCCGAAGAGCCGATGAGGAACGACCGCGAAAGTGCTGACTCAGCCCGGCGACCCTCTCTACCCGGTTAAGATCGGATGGGAGAACCTGCGCCTCCAACTCGCTGTTACAGACGACGCCCGGGCCAGCGCGTCTGCCGAACTAGCTTCCCGCCGGACCGAAGAGATAGCAGAAATGGCCGCGGAGGGGCGATCACGGTACCAGGAGGCGGTGGACCGTCTTTCAAACCATACCGCCGATGCCGTGTCACGGCTCCAGCAGGAGGCCCCGCCCGAGGATCTGGGCCAGCGCATGCTAGAGATCACCCAGCGACAGCAACAGGTCCTGGCAACCGTAGCCGCTAGTGCTCCCCCGGCCGCTCAGCCTGCACTGCAACATGCCCTGGAGGTTGCCCGCCAGGGGCATTCCAAGGCGCAGGCGGCGCTGGAGCGGGCGCAAGATCGCAAGAACACCCCGGAACGGGGTCGGGAGAACCCCCAGGAGCAGCAAGCTGATCGCCGGAATCGCTAGCACACCCGCAACTACAGGTCCGATGGCCGCACCCGGGGAAAAGCCGATGGAGGACGAGTTCAGACTTCAGGGTGTTTGGCTCCGAGTTAGCCGGTTTCAGGGTGCGGGCTTCCGGGCTCAGGGGGGACTGGGGTGGAACCCAGAACTTTGAACCTGGAACTGTGAACAGTTACCGATGGAACACGGACTCGCCCGGTATGAATACTGGGGCGATCAGGTGTGACGCCGGGGTTGTTGTGCCCACTCCAGGCCGTAGCTCCAGGCTTCTTCCAGGTCTGCCACTGGAATATCGATCCATGGCCCGGCCACCAGACGGTCGCCTCCGACGACGCCCAGGGGGGTAAAAGGGACGGGCACGCCCCGCAGGACTGCTTCCAGGGCCCCGGTGTTCTCAGGCCTTACCGTCAGCACGATCCTGGAGGAGGCCTCGCCGAACAGCAGGGCATCGACGCGGGTGGGCTGAGGCCAGGGGGCTGCAACGAATCCTAGACCAGCGGTGGAAGTCTCCTGGGGTTCAGGTAGCGCTTCCCGCGCCATGACGCAGCACTCGGCCAGGGCGACCGCGAGGCCGCCGTGGGAGCAATCGTGAGCCGATCGGATCAGGCCTCGTTCCATTGCTTCAAGGCACGCGACCTGGACTCGGGCCTCCATGTCGAGGTCGATGGCGGGCTTCCCTGCCACCAGGTCATGGCAGGCAGCCAGATACTCGCTGCCGGCCAACGATCCAGCGTGGTCACCGAGCGGGCCGATGAGATAAACAAAGTCGCCCTCTGTCTTGAATCCCGGTGTGATGTGCCGGGCGACGTCCTCCAGGATTCCGAGCGCCCCGACCACGGGCGTTGGGTAGATGGCGTGGCCCGCTGTCTCGTTATAGAGGCTCACGTTGCCGGAGATCACCGGGATTTTTAGGACGCGGCAGGCCTCCGCCATCCCCCGAATCGCTTGCTCCAACTGGTAGTACACCTCGGCCCGCTCCGGGTTCCCGAAGTTCAAGCAGTCTGTCAGAGCCACAGGCCTCGCTCCGACACAGACGACGTTGCGCGCGGCCTCCGCGACGGCCATGGCGCCCCCGACGAAAGGGTTGAGGTAGACCCAGCGGCCATTGCCGTCGGTGGTGAGGGCGACGCCCTTCGGGGTGCCTTTGATCCGGAGCACGGCGGCGTCGCCGCCCGGGCCCACGACGGTGTTGGTTAGCACCTGGTGGTCGTACTGGCGAAAAACGCTTCGCTTGCTCGCGATATTGGGTGCAGCCAGGAGGGTGAGGAGGGTTCCACCCCACGCGCCGGTGCTCTCCCCCCTTGGCCAAATGCCATAGCCTCCTACAGCGGCCCCTGCGTCTTCTGCTTTCTGCCTGCCGCCCTTTGGCTTGGGAGGTGCGTCGGGGATCTGAGAAAGGTCCAGCTCCTGGAGCAACTCGATCTGTGGGTCGATGACGCCGTGGCGGCGATACTGGGGGGGGTCGGTGAGCAGCTTCACCGGCACTTCTGCAACCACATGCTCACCCTCCTTAATGCGAGCCAGAGGCTCCGCGATGACCTGGCCAACGATAGCGGAGTGGAGGCCGAAGTTGTCGAAGAGGGTCCGGACGTGTTCTTCGCAACCGCGACGGACGACCACTAGCATCCGCTCTTGGGATTCAGATAGCATCACCTCATAGGGGGTCATGCCGGTTGCGCGCCGGGGCACGGCCGAGACATCTATCTCGACCCCAGTACCCGCGCGAGCGGCGCTCTCCACGGTGGCGCTGGTGAGGCCGGCCGCGCCGAGGTCCTGGAGGCCCACCAGCCAATCCGTCTGGACCAACTCCATGCACGCCTCCAGCAGTTGCTTCTCCAGGAAGGGATTCCCAACCTGGACTGCCGATCGGAGCTCAGGGTGTTCTTCGAAGGTGCGGGACGCGAGGCCGGAGGCGCCGTGGATACCGTCACGACCGGTGTCTGCACCCACCAGCATGAGGAGGTTTCCGGGGCCCGCGGCGGTGGCTCGGGTAATGCGGCCTTGGGATAGTAGACCGACGCACAGGGCGTTCACGAGGGGGTTGTCTTCGTAACCGGGCTCGAAGGCCACCTCGCCGCCGACATTGGGGATCCCAAGGCAATTCCCGTAGCCGGCGATGCCCGCTACCACACCGCCGAGGATATAACGGTTCCTGGCTTCATCCAGTGGACCGAAGCGAAGCGAGTTCAGCAGGGCGATGGGGCGGGCGCCCATGGTGAAGATGTCCCGGAGGATGCCGCCCACACCCGTCGCCGCGCCTTGGTAGGGCTCGATAGCGGAGGGATGGTTATGGGACTCGATTTTCATCGCGATGGCGAAGCCGTCGCCGATGTCCACCACACCTGCGTTTTCCTGACCCGCCCGGACCAGGACCTGCTCGCCCTCAGTGGGCAAGAGCCCCAGGAGCGGCTTGGAGTTCTTATAGCCGCAGTGCTCGCTCCAGAGGGAGCCGAACATCCCCAGCTCGACGGTGTTCGGCTCTCGCCCCAGGCGCTGGACGATCAGCTGGTATTCCTCCGGGGTGAGCGCGACCTCGTCCAGGAGGGATTGATCAGCGGGCATCGCTGAGGAACTCCGTGAGGTATCTGACCACATTACGGATCTCGTCCGACGAGACGGTCTCCAACAGATGGACCAGAGCCCTCACGACAGTCCCAGTCTGCTCCTGCGAGTACTGCGTGGTACGTAGAATATCCCCCCGTGTTCACGTCCAGCCGCACCCCAAGCTCTGGCCAGTCTGTCGTAGTCACGACGGTTGTAAGACACGAGAACACGTCCCTGTTGGGTAGCGTAGGCAAGGTGATCCTCATCGTCTATCTGGACCCGGCCGAGATCTTGAGCGCTGACGGCATCGAAGCCCCGGTCCCTGATAGCCTGGGCAATAGCGGGGCGCATGTCCTGGTCAAGGTAGAGTGCAGCGGGCACTGGTCAGCCACTGGCCTTAGGGAAGCGGTAACCGCCGTGCGGCAGCTTTTCATACCCTCTCCTTGTGAAAAAGGCATCGGGGTCTCGGTCAAACTCATCGACGACTGCCAGTTCCTCGTTGATCTCGTCCTGGTGGTCGAGATAGTACCCGATGGCATCGTAGACGGCCGGAAGCGTCAGCTGCGGATACCAGGTCACGACGTCTTCCGGCATATACCCTGCCCGGAAGAATCCGGCGATGAACTCGACCGAGATTCGGTGGCCCTTTAGGCGCGCCCGTCCACCAAGAACGCCCTCTGTCTTGACGATGTGAGGATGATCGGTCTTCTTGTCTCGGGCCATTTCTACGGGATCGTACCAGACAGCGCCTGCACCGGAGACCGGAGGATCGACTCGAAGATGAGGCGCCCGTCCGTCCCGCCAAGGATCTCCTCGCAGCACCGCTCCGGGTGCGGCATCATCCCGAGGACGTTTCCTCGTCGGTTCACCACTCCGGCGATGTTGCTGATGGAGCCGTTCGGGTTGGCCCCCTCGGTGACGCGGCCATCTTCCTCGCAGTATCGGAAGACTACCTGGTTGTTGGCCTCCAGCTCGGCAAGGGTTTCGGGGCGTGCGTAGTAGTTGCCCTCACCGTGGGAGATGGGCACACGGAGAACCTGGCCCTGGCTCAGCCCATTGGTGAACGGCGTCGCGGCGTTTTCTGTCCGGAGGTGGGTCCACTGGCAGCGGAACTCGAGGTGGCGGTTCCGCATGAGCGCGCCAGGGAGGAGGCCGGCCTCACAGAGGATTTGGAAGCCGTTGCAAATGCCGATGATCAGCCCGCCCCGGCTGGCGAACTCCGCAACGGGTCCCATGATTGGGGCGAAGCGAGCGATGGCGCCGGTGCGAAGGTAGTCGCCGTAGGAAAAGCCGCCCGGGAGCACCAGGCAATCGAGGCCTGTTAGGTCCGTCTGATTGTGGCGGAGGTAGCGGGCTTCCTGGCCCAGGACTGCGGTGAGTGCGTGGTGGCAGTCAGTATCGCTCCAGGTACCGGGGAAAACGATGATGCCGAAGGTCATCCTACCCGGTCGGCATTGGCCTCGGCGGTGTCCGGGTCAACGGTAGCCAGTACCGCCTCCATCGCCGGCGCCGGATACGAGATGCGGGGATGATAGATCCCTCTGAGCGCACTCTTGAATGCCGATTTGACCCGCTCCACGTCCCGCAGCGTCAGTTCACAGTTGTCCAGTTGACCCTCGGCGATGCGCTCGGCAACCACGCGGTCGACCAGCTGTGCCAGCTCCTCGGGAGTCTGCTGTCCTACGCTCCGGGCCACCGCTTCCACCGAGTCGGCCAGCATCATGATCCCGGTCTCTCGGGACTGGGGGGAAGGTCCCGGGTACCGGAACAGCTCCCGATTGACGGTGGGGTTGAGATGGGTGGCGGCGTTGTAAAAGGAAGTCGCCAGGCGGCTACCGTGGTGCTCCTCGATGAAGGACCGGATCTGTGAAGGCAGCTTGGCCTCGCTAGCCATGCGGAGGCCGTCTCGCACGTGAGCGATAACCAGGCTGGCGCTCGTCAATGGATCGATCCGATCATGCACGTTCTCGCCACGGCGCTGGTTCTCAATGAAGAAGCCGGGGTTCTGCACCTTTCCGATGTCGTGGTAGTAGGCGCCAACCCGCGCCAGCAGAGCGTCGGCCCCGATGGCGTGGCAAGCCTGCTCTGACAGGTTCCCGACTAGGATGGAGTGATAGTAGGTGCCTGGAGCCTCCTGCAGCAACTGCCGCAACAGGGGATGATCGGGCTGGCCCAACTCGTGGAGCTGGATCCGGGTGGTGATGCCGAAGGCCATCCCCAGGAGCACCACCGAGCCGATGGCCAGGGCGGCGCCCATCAGTCCTGCCGCGGTGACGCCCATCAACCCCCGGGTGAGGACCGCTAAGTCCCGGTCGAAGGAGAGCAGCCAGAAGGCAAGCACAATGAACCCGGCCGCCACCGCGGCAGCGCTCGCCGCGATAAAGTACTGGGAGATCCTGCGGGCCCGTCCCACGCAGACGACGCTAACCAGGCCCGTCGAACAGTAGAGTGCGACCTTCTCCAGGGAGTCTAAGGGAGAGGCGGGCGCGTAAGCGAGAAGCTGGGGCGAAAGATCAGCCACATAGGCCACGGTGATGCCGGTAAAGAGGGCTCCAATGATGCCGAGGGCCGGTTGCAGCAGCGTGGCCAGCACCATAGGAAAAGTGGCCGCGGGGAACGCCATCGCCCAGGCGGGCCGACCGGGCAAGGCCAGAGTGGCGACAACGACGGGTCCGACCAGGAGCAGGCCAAACAAGGCCAAACGAGGCCACGAGTCCAGGGAGCGGGGGCGTAAAGCCGAGAGGTAAAGGGCCACGACGGCTCCGAGGGCCAGCCCCCAGAGCAAGATCCCGCCGAGGTGGGTCCATTGGAGGCCGCGGTCCAGCAGGCCGGCGGCGGCCAGTTTCTCGAGATGGAGCGCGGTCACGATCTGGCCGTCCCGCACGAGCGTTTCGCCCCGGGCCACTGACACCATGACCGGGGCTACCTGCTCCATCGCGGCTCGACGGACCCGCGCCGACGCCGCGGCGTCCACCACCAGGTTGGGTTCCAGCAAGCCATGGATCAAGTCGGAAACCACTTCGTGCTGATGGGGCGGGAAGGTGGCGCTGATCCGCTGCACCGCTTGCGCCCGGGCTGAGGGTAGCTGTTCGGGCGAGATCCGGTCTGAAAGGGCCAGGCTCAGCAGGCTGAGGGTTTCCTGCTGGACCTCTCGCCACTCCTCGGGTCGCAACCCTGCCGCCTTGGATAGCGTCTCTGGGCTCAGGGTTGTGGGCTGAGGCGTGGTGGAGGCACCCTGCCGGATCTGATCGATCTGCTGAAAGACCGCGCGGGCCTTCGCCACCTGCCGCGCGAGCACTGCTCCGTCGAGGATCAACACGTCAGGAACGCTGTCAGCGACGCGCTCCCTTCGTTCGGCGGTGAGGTTGTTACTGGGGAAAGGAGCCACCTGCCGGGGGGACTTGATGGTGGCGGCCGCAACGTCTCCCTCGGCAAGGCCGTAACCGGTGGAGAACGTGGGGGGCAGAAGGGCTGCCAACAGCAGCACGGCGAGGCTCCCCGCAAACACGGCGCAACGGAGGGGGCTCAGGAACGCCCTGGGGCTACTCACCGCTAGCTCCCGAGCAGATCGGTGACCACCTCGTTGACGAGCTTGCCGTCGGCCTGGCCGCGCACCCGGGGCATGAGCGCCGACATGACTTTCCCCTTGTCCCTGGCGCCGCTCGCGCCGGTCTGGCTGATGACCTCCCGGGCCAGCGCGGCGACCTGGCCCTTGGAGAGCTGCTCCGGCAGGTACTCCAGCAGGATCCCCAGCTCCGCCTCCTCTTTCTCAACAAGGTCGGACCGGCCGGCCTTACGGAACTCCTCCAGGCTGTCCCGGTGCTCCTTCACCTCTTTGGCGATGACGCCGGCGATGCCGGGTTCGTCCAACGCCTTCTGTGTAGCGACCTCCGCGTTCTTGATCCCCGCCCGGACGAGGCGAAGCACAGAGAGGCGGCGTTCGTCGCGCGCCCGCATCGCCTGTTTCAGGTCTTGGTCCAGCCGTTCCCGTAAGGGCATCGCCCCTCAGTATAGTCACCCGCCAGCAAGACCGGCCAGTGCTCCAGGCAGGCATGCATCATGTTAACCCGCAGCCATCCCTCGGCTGCGCGCTTTCAGTACCCTTCATTCGGGTCGTTATTTTGGGACGGAGGTGAGAGGAAATGGACTGGAAGGAAGTCAAGCTTTCAGTACCCTTCATTCGGG
>CAZPYZ010000197.1:0-7371 GCA_964590215.1 uncultured Dehalococcoidia bacterium
GATCATGCCTAGTCTCGTGGGCTCGGAGATGTGTATAAGAGACAGTGTCTCACCCATGGCGCTGGCGAGGGCCAGGATCTCTGTCCTGCTGGCAAGACGGGAGGGAATCGGCGTGCCGTCGTCCCGGTAGTGGTTCGGGTTCTGGTCCGTGGACACCCCGATAGCGCCCTCCGCCATGGCCTGCCGCACCACGTCCTGCATGGCGGCAATCTCCGTCTCGGTGGCCTCCCGCTCGGCAGCCGCCTCGCCCATGACATACCAGCGTATGGCGTTGTGGCCCACGTAACCGGCCACGTTTATCCCCAGCCGCCGCTGGAGGGCCTGGTGATATTGGGCCACGCCTCCCCATCGCCAGTCCACCGACTCCAGCACCTCCCGGGGGATGGCTTCCACCCGCACGAAGTTGCCGATGAGGTCGCTCTCGTCGCCGGGCTTGCAGGGCATAAGGGTGAGCCCGCAGTTACCGGCGATGACCGTGGTGACTCCGTGTTCCGGAGATGAACGGCCCAGGGGATCCCAAGTGAGCTGAGCATCGAAATGCGTGTGAAAGTCGATGAAGCCGGGCGCGAGTGCGCGTCCGCCTGCCTGAATGATCTGTTTTGCCGGGTCGGTGATGCGGCCTATCTCGGCGATACGCCCGTTAGCGATGGCCACATCCGCCGCGTAGCGGGGCATGCCCGACCCATCGACGACCATGGCGTCCTTAATGATGAGGTCGTATTCCACGGAGTCCCTCCTCAGCCGAAGTCGCCCGGAGTCTACCCCCCAGGCTTCTGTGGGTCAAACTGTCGACGGCTGGACACATCGACAACTTCACCCTCCCCTTCAGACCGGTCATGCCGCTCACCACGCAGACGACGGCGTCGAACGCGACGTTCGTCGTGTGCCCTTGAAGTAGGCGTCAAAGCCCGCTCTTACCGCCCAACAGGCCGCAGCGGGTTTGGACAAACTACCCTGGTAGCGTCACCTTGGCGCTATGTAAGGGTTTCTCCGGTCCTCGGGAGCGGCACAGGTTCCGCTTGGGGCCTTCCATGCTGAGAGCGGGACTTAGCGAGGCACGTGGAGTCGTGGGTCCCGGCTGCCGGCTACTTGGCCCCTGGAGCGCCCTTGGCGCAAAACATCGTCGCCGAGGGGGTGGCGGCAATGCTCCACCCGAATGCCGGGAACTGCCTGTTCGAAGGCTTCGATCTACGGGTTCCTCCGGTCCTCTGGCGCCTGGTCCACGTCCATCCAGATGGCCCAGGGGTTCATGACGGTCTGGCGCCCACCCAGGTTGCTGACGTAGTCGTGGATCCAGGGCTGCCACATGGTGTAGAGCGCGGGCTGGGGCAGCGGCGCGGCGTAGGCCCTCTCCATCATCAGCCGCTGGATCTGAACGAAGATCTCCCCGCGCTTCTTGCGGTCGAAGGCTTCCCCCTGAAGCTCGATGAGCCGGTCCAGCTCCGGGTCCTTCATCCCCGCGGCCTTCGCGTAGGTGCCGCTGGAGTGGTAATCGCCCCAGGCATACAGGGACAATCGGTCTATCGTCCCTCCGGCTTCGATGGAGAGGTCCAGCTCGCCCCGCGTCCGTCGTTGCGTCAGGACCCCCTGCTCCAAGGGCATCAGATCCGCATCGATGTTCAGCAGGCGCTTGAGCTGGGTATTCACCGCCTGCGCTGCGCTGGGTTGGAACTGCGTCGTCCCTCCGAAGGCGAGCGTCGTCTTGAAACCGTTTGAGTAGCCTGCCTCCGCCAGCAAGCGCTTCGCCTCCGCTAGGTCCTGGTCCTTTGGTTGCCGGAAGCCCGGCAGCTTTAGCAGCTCCTCCTGGCTCAGCCCCCAACCCGTCTTGACCGACGGGATCAAGGGCCCCGAAATCGTGCCCTCGCCCCAGGTCAGCAGGGTGTCCAGCTCTTGCCGGTCCAGCGCGAGGAAGATGGCCCGCCTTACCCGCACGTCATCGAAGGGCTTGTGGGTGAGGTTGAACAGGATGCTGTAGATCTGGTTCACGACGTCCTTGGAAACCTGTATCCGCGGGTTCACCATTTGAATTGGCAAGAACTGCTGCCGGTCCTGGAGGGTCTGGGTGTCGGACTTGCCGGATGCGAACGCGGCGATCATGGCCGAGTCCTCTACCCGCAGCGTCATCTTGACTCCATCGAGGTACGGGCGGTCCTTCTGCCAGTACTGGTCGTTCCGAATCGCAAGCCCTTCGACGTCCTTGCGGTAGCTGGCCAGCTTGAAGGGACCGGTGCCCACCGCCTGCTTGGTGAGGTCCCCTCCGCCTTCCACGAACCTTTTCGGCAGGATCGACACCAGAGGTCGGGAGAGGTTGAAGAGAAAGTCTGCATCAGGGCGCTTGCTGGAGACCCGGACGGTGTAGCCGTCCACTATCTGGACGCTCCCGAGGTTTTCCAGGTCCCGCCGTACGCTTGGGCTCGTCTTTTCGTTCGGGTCCAGGAACCGCCCGTAGCTGTAGGCCACGTCGGCGGCCGTCAACTCGTCCCCGTTATGAAACTTCACGCCTTTGTGCAGGGTGAAGGTGTAGGTGGTGGCGTCGTCCTGCTTCCAGGACTGGGCCAGGAACGGCACGATGGGGGTCTCGATGCGCCAGTCCACTCCCGGCTGGAAATCGATGGAGATGAGGGGCTCGTACCATTGGCGGACCAGGAAGCCGTAGCCGGTGGCGTCTTCCGTCGAATGAGGATCGAGGTTAGCCGGGCTATACGGCGACAGGTGGCGGAAGTAACCGCCGCGCTTGGGCTGTAGCGAGGTTTGGCCCTGGCTCTCGGGTGCCGGTACTGCGGGCCCGGCGCAGCCCACCGCCAGGCCCACCGTTGTCAGTACCAGTAGCCAGGGAACCAAAGGACGGTTTGTCATGGCGACCTCCTTGCGAACGTCTCATGCTATCAATGACAATGGGCGATGCTCAACGTGGTGGGGGGTAACTGTTCACAGTTCCAGGTTCAAAGTTCTGGGTTCCGCCCCAGTCCCCCCTGAGCCCGGAAGCCCGCACCCTAAAGCCTGAACTCGTCCGGCGGGAGGCGCACATGCAGGAAACCGACTCGGACAAGCTGGCTGGCCTCGGCCTCACCGGGCCGGACCTCGAACGGGCACGGACGATCGTGGCTCAGTTTAGAGAGCGGATGAACGGGCTGCGGTTCTTGGGCCTGGAGCGAGAGCCCAGCTTGGAGCCACACCCCACCGAGGAGCCAAACTCATGAACGCCCTGCACCATCTCACCATTGCCGAGGCGGCTCGGCGGATCGCTGGCGGAGCGCTCTCGCCGGTCGAGCTTACCCAGGCGTTTCTGGACCGCATCGAATCGACCAACAAAGACCTTCACGCTTACCGGGCGGTCTTCGCGGAAGCCGCGCTGGAGGAAGCCCGCAGGGCGGAGGCGGAGATAGCGGCCGGGCGCTATAGGGGCCCGCTGCATGGCATCCCGGTCGCCCACAAAGAGGTGTTCGACGTGGCCGGCCAGCCCAACCCTGCCCGATCTCGGGACCCCAAGGCGGCGGCGCCGTCGGAGGATGCCACCGCAGTGCGGCGTCTGCGGGAGGCCGGCTCGATCTTGTTGGGTACCCTAGTGGCTGGTGGTTCGGAAGGCGGCAGCTCCCCCCGAAATCCGTGGAACACCGACCACATCACCGGCGGCTCCAGCGCCGGGTCCGGCGCGGCCGTGGCGGCTGGACTTGCCATGGGTTCCGTCGGCGAGGACACCGCGGGTTCCATCCGGAGGCCCGCCTCCCTGTGCGGCGTTGTGGGGTTCAAGCCCACCTTCGGCCTCGTGAGCATCTACGGAATGGCGCCCCTGACCTGGTCCATGGACTACGCCGGCCCCCTTACCTGGACCGTCGAGGACAATGCCCTGATGCTTCAGGTCGTTGCGGGACACGACCCCAAGGACCCCAACACCAGCAAACGCCCGGTGCCCGACTACGGAGCGGCTTTGCGGGCGGACCCCAGGGGCCTGGTGGTCGGCGTCCCCAGAAAGTTTGTCGAGGACCCCGGCCATCGGTCTGACCCGGAGGTTCTCGCCGCAATGGATTCGGCGCTGGCACTGCTGGAATCGCGGGGGGCTCGGATCGCAGAGGTAAACGTCCCCAGCCTGTCCCACGCCACCATAGCGAACACCATTATTCACTACAGCCAGGGCCTCGCCGCAAGACAGATGCGGGGCGAAGAGGGCCCCGCCGCGCAAACCCCGATGAACCGGGTTCGGCAGTACCTGGCCAGCCTGGCCACCAACACCGACTATGTTCGCGCTCAACTCCTACGAGCCCGCCTGACCCGGCAGCTCATGGAGACCTTGAGCCAGGTGACTGTACTGGCTACCCCGGCGTCGGTCGAGGCGGCCCCTGCCGTCAAGGACTATCACCCCCTGGACAACCCCCTGCGTCAGCTCCAGAACTTCGACGCGCCCTTCAACCTCGTGGGCTTTCCCGCTATGTCGGTGCCCTGCGGCTTCAGCAGCAAAGGCCTTCCCCTGGGCCTACAACTGGTGGGGAAACCATGTGACGAGCCCACCGTCCTGCGCGCCGCCTACGCCTACGAGCAAGAGGCCCGCTGGTTCGAGAGACGGCCGCCGATCTAAAAGCACGGCCGGAAAGCCGGTGACACTGGGGCTGCGCCCCAGACCCCAGGTTCACGCAGCGGTCGTTTGCCCCACCTCCCTCGACTGAGTGCAGCTTTCCGGCCGCACTCCCAGAGGTTGGTCTCCGCCCGCAACGTGGGGGCGCTGGCCATCCCGAGATCCGGGCTAAGACAACAATGCTGTGCAAACTTAGAAATACTGACGGCGCCACGACATTCGTCCCGGTACGCCAGGCGCACTCAGGGCGCAGAAGCTTTTGCAGGGGTAATCCCGGTGCCCGGCTTCGGCATGGTCAGCAGCACTGGCGCTGCCAGGGCTACGCACAGACCCAGCGCTAACCAGGCCGGCCGGTAGCTGCCCAGGAGGTCCACGGTCACCCCCACGAACACTGGCGCGAGCACCGCGTCCACAAAGGTTGATCCCTGGAGCAGCCCCTGAATGGTCCCCATAGCTTTAGTGCCAAAGTAGTCGGCCTGGAGGGCGGTGCGAAGGGGACCGGACCCACCGGACGCGGTTCCGTAGAGCAAGACAAAGAGGATCAGGACGGGGGTTGAGACCGTGCCGGCAAGAACAAGGAGCCCCACGGCTTGGAGGGCAAAGCAGGCGACCAAGAGCTTCTGCTTGTTCAAGTAATCGCCCCACCACCCGAAGCACAAGCGCCCCGGGATGGAGACGATGGGAATAGCCGCTGCGGCCAGAACCGCCGTCTCTATGGGGAAGTCCTCTTTGAGGAGCGCAGGAACCAGGAGGGTCATGATGGGTGTGGTGCCGAGGCCGGTCAGGGTCGCAGCCCCCAGCAGGTGCCAGAAGGCGCGGGTACGCAGGGCCATCGCAACGGTGAACTCTCCCCTTTCGACGCGCGCTTCCGACGGCTTCTGGTCATGCCGCTTCACCTCCCCGTCATCGCGCAAAGCGTAGGGTTGGGGCCTGTCCCGGATGGTCGCGGTGAACGGGAACCCCACTCCCCAGGCCAATGCGGTCAACCCAACCAGCGATCCCCGCCAGCCATACTGGGCCACAAGCCATCCCATGGCTGGTGCGCAGAGTCCTCCAAGCGCCATTCCCACCATGAGGATCGCCAGGGCCCGACTGCGCCACCGGACGAACCACCGCGCTACGGCCACCGCGGTGATCGAGGGGTTGCAAACGCTACTCCCCATGGAGAGCAAGACTAATGCGGCGTAGAAGGCCACCAGCGTCTCCACGTGGCTTAACCAGAGGAAGGCCACCCCCATGACTCCGAGCCCCACCACCATCACCGTCCGAGGGCTGAAGCGGTCCGCCAAGAACCCGGCCACGGGGGCGCCTAGGGACCGCACTTCTGAGCGGAGCGAAAAGCCTAACGCGATAGCCGCGGTGCTCCATCCCAACTCTCGCTGAATGGGATCGAAGAGGACGGGGAAGCCGTAGGCCACAAAGCTACCACTGACGTTGATAGCCACCACGCTGGCAAAAACTATCCACCAACCGTAGAAGGGCTTGAAGCCGCGGATCGCTCGCCACATAGCATCGAAATTCAGACTGCCATTTACGTCCCGCGCCCCCTCGGCAAAATCTGCCGCCGCCTCGGTCTGGTGAAGAAAGTCGTCCCCGTCGAGCGGCCAGAAAACATGGATCCCTCTGACACATATAGAGACAGCGACAAAGTGTTCCAGGTCGTCAAACGCATGCTCCAGGACGCCGGGGAGATCCCTGCTGGCCGTTAGTTTAGGTGGTTCTAGTGTCTGCTCCCCTACGCCACCAGGGAAGACCGGACCGTTGCCGCCGGCGCTTGGGCCTATTGACGGGAGCGCTTCCCCGGCAGCCGACATAACCACTACCGACGCCCAACACCCCCAGGCGGCGACGCCCGACTGGCTGGCCATTACCGTGTCCTCCGACGACCCGAGGCACGACGCCTCATGCCAGGAAGAGAAGCAAAAGCTGCTGGACTTCCTCAACGCCCGCTACGCCGCCTACCGCCTCCCTCCTGTGCCGCCCCATCACATCGAATGTTACCCGCTCCGCTGGCATCCACTGCTCACCCACGGTGCTTCCCCCAACACCGCACCGGTGTTATCCTCTACCCTAGCGCCTCAGCATGACCACCAGCACCGAGATGGACCTCTCCTGCTATCTGACCCTCCTCGCCCGCCGCTGGCGCTTCCTCGTCGCCGGCGCCGAGACACACTCGGAAAACTCAGCATGGACGATACCCTGCAGTTAATGGGCTCATTGGTGCGCCACCCCGCTGGCATGGCCGTGGCCGCCGCGATCGGGAAACGTAAAGCTGACATCCTCGCCTACGCCGACCAGGTCCTGGCGGAGGCCCACCTTTCCCAAATTGGCTCAATCGACAAGCTCAGCCAGGAGATCAAGTGGCTCCAACGTCTGGGCATCGTCGAAGCGAAAGACCCGGCGCGGCTCACCGAGCGGGGTCTGAAGATCGTCAGCCTCCTGCTCTACGGAACCCACTGGAAGGAGCACACCGATCCAGCCGAACGTAGCTTGGTCGCATAGCAAGCGCCGGGAATGCTTCGCTGACTTCGACCCGGGCCAGACGAGCGCCTGTTGGGTTTCATCGCCGGCCTTATTGAAATCGTCGAACACGAAACCGGTTGGGAGGAAGAATTCTGGCTGGAGCACCTCGCACAGCTTGGGCTATCCGAAGGCGAGATCCGAATCGTGCGGGAGTACGTTGCAGTCTGGCGTGCGGTACGAAAAACCCCCTAACTCCGGCTAGCTCACTCCAATAACCTAACCTTCTGGCTCTTATACACATCTGACGCTGCCGACGATCTTACGCGTGTAGATCTCGG
>CAZPYZ010000198.1:0-7347 GCA_964590215.1 uncultured Dehalococcoidia bacterium
TCCGGGTGAAGGGCTCAAGGTGGCCCGCCAGGTGGCTGGTCGGGCGGAGGACGCCCCGGGCCACCGCGCGGGTCTTGCCCAGCCCGGGAGTGAACAGCGTCAGGATGCGGTCGGCCTCCCCCGTCCGGACCTGGTGCAGGACGAGGGCCTCGGTCCTATAGGTTTGGGGACGGCTCACCTCCTCACCCCCTGCCGCCTAGTGCGCCACCTGTCGGTCTTGTGGCTCTCGGTAACCCCTGCCGTGGCACGACTCCTGGTTCGTAGTGCGCCCTTTAGCGTCTTGGCGGTGGGCAGGGGCTGGAACTTGGAGCGGGCGCCACACAGACGGCAAACCCCCGTTGTCCGCCTGAGTCACGGCACGACCTCCTGGCGTCCCTGGAGGGCCCGAGAAAGGGTGACATCGTCGGCGTACTCCAGGTCGGCCCCAACGGGCAGACCTCTGGCCAGCCGGGTCACCCGGATGCCAAGGGGGGAGATGAGGCGATGAAGGTACAACGCGGTGGCCTCACCCTCGACGGTTGGATTCGTGGCCATGATGACTTCTGTGACGGTACCGTTGTTCAAGCGAGCGAGCAGTTCCCGAACCTTTAGCTGCTCGGGGCCAATCCCGTCCATGGGAGAGATAACACCGTGTAGGACGTGATACAGGCCGCGATAGGCACGCGCCCGCTCCAGGGCAACCAGGTCCAGGGGTTCTTCCACCACGCACAACTGACTTCGCTCCCGGGCTTCGTCGCTGCAAATTGGACAGGGGGAGGTCTCAGTGATGTTCTGGCAGATTGAACAGAGCACGCTGCGGGCCTTCATCTCCAGGATCGCCGTGGCAAGCCCTTGAGTCTGCGCCGGGGCGGCGCGCAGGAGGTGGTACGCAAGGCGCTGAGCGGATTTGGGCCCAATACCGGGGAGCTTGCTGAGTTCCTCGATCAAGCGGGCCATGGGTCCTGACAAGCCCCCGTGGGTCATGACAGAGCCCTTTGATGAAAATGGCGCTGCGGCCAGTGCCTATTCAGGTGAATCTGAAAGCCCCACCAGCAACTCGTGCCTGGTGAGTAGTGCGTGGTGAGTGCACTTACCTTCCGGCTCACTTCCTACTCACTACGTACCACGCACTACGGACGCTCGAAGTGCGAGCGAAATTGGGTCATCGCTCCCCCAAGCCGCTAGAAAGACAGACCAGGCAGCTTGAGGCCACCAGTGAGCCCCCCGAGGCGCTGCGCTGCAAGGGCCCTTGCCTTTTCCGACGCTTCGTTGACCGCCGCCATGACCAGGTCTTCCAGCATCGGGACATCGTCCGGGTCCACGGCATCGGGCTGGATCTTGACGGACCGCACCACCTGATGGCCATTCATGACGACAGTCACCGCCCCACCACCAGCGGTGGCTTCTACCGTCTCGTTCCCAAGCTCCTCTTGCACCTTGGCCATGCGCTGTTGCAAAAGTTGGGCTTGGCGGAGCATGTCTCGGTTCATGGCATCTCCTGTGGCGGCACGCGCTTCGCCCCGGCCTTGATGGCGGCCTGCACTAGGTGTCCGCCCCCACTTGAAGGCGCGCCTGGGGGCTGCTCCACAAGGGTACATCGGATGCGGTAAGGGGTGCCGGTCAGTTCCTTCACCGCCTCTTCAACCAAACGCAGGCTCTCTGGGCGCTCCACCCGCTCTTTGTGGCTCGCCAGGCCTGGCCTAAACCCAAGGGTAATAAAGCCGCCGTCTACGTCCTCTATCGAACAACCATTGCGGAGGAGGCTCTCGATGAACTTGAGTTGCGGGATCTTCACCTCTTTGATGAGCACCCGCAGCTCTTCCACTGTCAGCGGGCCCGTGGGTACGGCGCGAGGGGTCGGCGCCTCTGGTTCGCGCACAGGGGCTGGGACCCGACCGCGATCGCCGATCCCCGAAGGCCGGGGCACCGGGGCCGGCCTCAGATGGGCGGGTTCTGGCGAAGCGCCGTGCCCGGCTCCCTCCCCAACCTCGGCGAGCAGCGTATCGACCAGGGCAAGCTCCAGGGGAAGGGAGGAGGATGCGTCGCCCCGAAAATCCATCTGGCTGAACAACCGCAGCGCCTGAACCACACGATCAAGGGGCATTCTTTGGGCCAAGTGGCCCAGCTCTGTGGCCAGCTCCGGCGCCAAATCAACCCCTCCGGTGCGCGCTTTCAGTAGCAACAGGGACCGAAGGTGGCCGGCCACTTCCTTGCCAAACTGGGCTAGTGGTAACCCGTCCTCGGCCACCCGCTGGACCAGCGCCAGGGCCTCGCCCAAGCGGTCTTCCGCAATGCGTTTCACCAGCTCCACGGACCGTGGATCCCCCGTGAGGCCCAGAAGCTGTTGGACGGCTTCGAGGCGGACCTCCCCATCTCCGGCCACCTCCACCTGCTCCAGCAGGTTCACCGCGTCCCTGGCGCCACCGTTGGCGCTGCGGGCGATGAGGTCGAGGGCGGCCGGGTCAGCGGCGATGTGCTCCGCCTCGCAGATGGTGGCGAGATAACCCACGAGGTCGGCTTGAGGGATGCGGTGGAAATCGAAACGCTGGCAGCGAGAGAGGATGGTAACGGGCACCCGGTGGACCTCTGTGGTTGCGAGGACGAAGATGGCGTAGGGCGGCGGCTCTTCCAGGGTCTTCAGCAGCGCGTTGAAGGCCTCGGTGGTCAACATGTGGACCTCGTCGACCACGTAAACCTTATGGCGCGCCTCGTTGGGAGCGAAGTTGATCTTCTCCCGCAGGGCACGGATGTCGTCGATGCCCCGGTTGCTGGCGGCGTCTATCTCGATGAGGTCGAGGGCACGCCCATCGGCAATAGCCTCACACATGGTGCAGGCCCCGCAAGGTTCGCCCCTGCCGTTCTCAAGGCAATTGACCGCTTTGGCCAGGATCCGCGCGGTGCTGGTTTTACCGGTGCCACGGGGGCCTGTGAAGAGATAGGCGTGGGCGACGCGGCCCGTCGCAAGCGCGTTCAAGAGGGTCCGAGTCACGTACCCCTGGCCCACCACCTCTGTCAGCCTTTGGGGGCGCCACTTGCGGTAGAGAACAGGGGAAGACATCAAGGGGAACGGCTCTCGCCGTCATTATAGACCTCCGGCATGGGCGAGCGTGGCTGTTGCGGCATCACGACGCGATCATGTGGCACAGCCGCCCTCGGCTGTGCGGCCGCAGCCCTACCGCCCTATGCACACAAACTCGTCCGCCAGGGCCACCGGCCCCCCGCAGAGGCCTGGGAAGTAACCGCCGACACCCGTTGTGGCAGCGCCCGGACCGGCTAGGTGAGGAGGAGGGAGAGGACCTCGTGGGTCTTTTCCGTCATCGCCCGAGCCTGTTGCGCTCCCTCATGGTCATAGCCCAGGAGGTGGAGCAGGCCGTGGACGAGGAGGAGGGCGACCTCGGTTCGTGGTGGATGGCCATGCTCAGCTGCCTGCCGGCGGGCGTAGGGGAAAGAGATTATGATTTCGCCGAGGGGCTCTCCCACAGTGGCGGGTAGAGAGAACCCTTTCCCCCCTTGGCCTTCCGATCCAGCCAAGTCCTTCCCGGTCTGACCATATGCAAGGGCTGGCGTGGCCCGGTCGGTGAAAGGGAATGAGAGCACGTCGGTCGGCTCATCGAGGCCTCGGTACTTCCGGTTCATGGTGCGGATGGTTTCGTCGTCTGTGAGCGCGATATCGAGCCCCACCCCCGCGGGCAGGGCGAGGTGCGTTAGGGCAGCCTCTGCCCAGTGGCGCAGCAGGACCCCCGAGACGGACCGGCGGAACGACGGCGCGGCGGATGCCTGGACCCGGTAGCGGGTCACAGGACCTCCCGGGCCGAGCCGACGGTATGCACTACTGAGAGGACCGCCGGGGGCCGGTCCCTGTCCCCCAGCGCTTTCACGACCGCCTCGCCCTGTTGTCCATCCTCCACCGGTATAAAGAGGGAGGGCCCGCTGCCAGCCAGATGCGGGCGGTTCGCTATCACTTCCAAGAGCCGTCGGCGCCACTCCCGGAAATCAGGGAAGACCTCGGGTGCGACGGCATCGAAGGCGTTCCAGAGATAGGCCTCTCGCACCGGCCGGCCAGCCCGGATGCGGTAGGCCAATTGCTCCGTCACGCGCCCCCGGGTCCAGTGGCGTTCCTGAACAAGACCGTACATCGTGCGGGTCTTATCCAGGACCGCGTGCTCCGGCGACACCACGAGAAACCAGCGCTCCTTAGCGGGCGGTAAAGGTGTGAGAACCTCACCTCGGCCCGTTGCCACCGCGGTCCCGCCATCGAGGAAGAAGGGAACGTCCGCCCCCAACCCGGCGGCGAGATCCAGCAGGCGCTCCCGGCGAAGCCCGAGCCCCCACAAGACGTTCAAGGCCCAAAGCGTAGCCGCGGCATCAGCGCTCCCCCCACCTAATCCCGCGGCCACGGGGATGGCCTTTTGGACGTCGATGGCTGCCCCTCGCGTCCCTTGGGGGTCGAGGAGCCTCGCTGCCCGGAGAACGCTGTTCTTCTTGGTCTCCAATCGCCGGTCCGAGCAGGTCAAGGTGAGTTCGGCGGCTGGCCGGAAGGTGAGGATGTCGGCTAGCGAAACCGTCTGCATCACGCTTGCTACCTCGTGGTATCCGTCGGAGCGTTGGCCCAAGACCTCGAGGGTCAGGTTGAGCTTCGCGTAGGCCTTGAGAGTCAGCATGTGGTGGGTCTGCCGGCATCAAGCAGGGCTTTTCGCACGCGGGTGAGGCGGGCCCATTCTTCGAGGGTAAGGGTCTGTGCCCTTCGCTGGGGGTCGATGTCCGCCTGATGGAGGAAAAGGGCCGCCTTGGCAGCCGAGATGGCCAAGCCCTGCGCGAGGGCGTTGTGGAGTTGTTTGCGACGGCTGGAGAAGCCGGCGCGGACGGTGTCAAAGAACAGCCGGTGGTTCGACACGTTCACAGGTGGACGTGTGTACGTGTCTATTCGAAGGATCGCAGACCGAACTTTCGGTGGGGGCCGAAAGCTGCCTGGGGAAACGGAGGCGACGATCTCCGGTTTCCCGTAGAACTGGACCGCGACCGCCAGCAACGACATCTCTCCTGGCCCAGCAACGAGACTCCGCGCCACTTCGTACTGCACCATAGCGACCATCCGGCTCGGGGCCGGCTCGCCCGCGAGGAAGTGCCGGAGCACTGGTGCGGTGATGTAGTAAGGGAGGTTCGCGACGACCTTGTAGCTTTGACCTTGTCCCCGGCGTGGGCCGCCCTCGAGCCGCGCCCCTGTGCTCTCGGTCAGCAGCGCGGCCGGGGGCCAGTGGAGGATATCGCCCTGGAGAATGTGGACCCCCGGGCGGTCACCTAGCTCGGCTCGGAGACGGGCTGCCAGATCCCGGTCCAACTCGATGGCGATGAGGACACCCGCCCGATTCGCGAGCTCACGAGTAAGCACTCCCGTGCCGGGCCCCACTTCTATCACGATGTCATCCATCGTGACCTCGGCCGCGTCCAGGATCTGCCGGAGCACCCCGCGGTTCACCAGAAAATGCTGCCCGAGCCCTTTCCTGGGCCGGACTGGCGCTTCAGGCCAGGGGGATTCCATTACCTTACTGCTGGCGTCACCGAGCCTTGCTAAGCAACCTGTTTCCTCGCCCCGCATCTGTCATTGCGAGCCCGCCCTCGCGGCCTCTCTCACTCCAACGGTGATCGGCGGGCGTGGCAATCTGGGGTGGAGGCGACCCTCCGTTGTGGCCGGGCGCCCCCCAGCCTTGAATTGCGACGCCGGCAGGATCCTAGAGTGGTGCTGGCTTGGTCGGCAAGCCGGCTCGCGATGACGACAAACCATAGCCGCTCAGCATGACAGGGCCAACGGGTCGCCGAAGGTTCCGGCCTCATCTTAGTAAAAAGCGTACCGGGCCCCTGCGTCCTCCCCAGTGTGAGGGCTGGACCGGCCTTAGTGGGGCGGTCCGCCAGGTGGTGGCCCCAGCAGGTAGATCTCCACCCAACCGGTCTGCCAGTCGGGTATGTCGCTATCGGCGAAACCCAGGTCAATCGTGTGGCCCCTCACGCCTCCACCGGTGTCAGCCGCTATCCCAAGTCCATAGCCCGGCACATATAGCTGTGTGTAGTAGGGGATCACCCGAGGGTCCACCGCGATGATACCTCTGCCTACGCGCATACCCGTGCTGGTGATACCGTAGCCCGGACTCCACGGCGGTTTGCCGGCAGACCAGGGCGCGTACCACGTCGCCCACACGCGCAGCGTCCGGTAGTACTGGACGGCCCCCAACTCGGTGTCCAGATAACGAGGGATGATCTTGGTGCCATAGGAGACCAGGCGCGGCCGGGCAGTCCGTTCCAAGGTCTCTCGTTCGACGGTGCGCGCCACTTCCCTCCCGTCCTCTCGCCGCACTAACACCTCACGGCGATACAGGCCTGGCTCCCCGGCCTCCACTTCTCGCTCTTGGCCAATCTCCGACTCGTGGTCCGGTTGATACACCGTCTGGAAGGGAAGCGGCCTATGCTCCGTGTGCCGTTCCTCGTTGACCCTGACGATCTGCACGCGCAGCCCAGGGCTGACAGCCGTGGACCCGTCGGGGGTGACTCGGTCCAGTGCGGTAAAAGCCAGGTCAGCCTCGCGGATCAGATCCTCGACGGTGGCAACGCGAGTGTTCAGCTCCCGTGCTTCGCCGTCCACCACAAGCGTCACGCTCTTCCCCCGGTCGATATACACGTGGGCCCCGGGTCTTGCCGGCCGCGACGCCTCGGGAAACGTGGTATCCCCCGGCCTGAGGACCACTCCCGCCTGACTGAGGACGCCCTCGATGGTCTCGGCGCGAACAGCCAGGTCCAGCACACGCCCGCCATCGTGGACATGGATGGCGCCGGCAACCCGAGCTTCGGCCGCCGTCTCCACCGGAACGGCCCGGAAGACACGGACGGTGTTATCGGCCCCGATGGAGGAGTTCGGGGAAGGATAGACCGCATCCCCCGGCGCGAGGGCAACGCCCCTTTGCTTCAGGAAGCCGCCGACCTGGACCTGCCTGGTCTGGTGGGTAGTGGCCGCGCCGTCCACCTCCAAGCGCACCGGCTTGGGGACTCCCACCGAGCTCCATGCCACCAGCACTGCAGCGGTGCAGGAGAGAAACCCGAGGTGGAGTTTGACGCGCAATTCCATGCTGAAACGGCCGTGCACCCACTGTCGACCCCGCCCAACGGCTTGTCTCGACCAGGTAGCTCAGGCCAGGTGAACCTGCGGCACCCAGAGTCCTCTGTTTACCGCTGCTTCCTTCCGGACCTGACGGGGTTCACAGCGCTCCGCCGCGCAGGACCCAGCCCTCAACGCCCCTTGGTGAAACAGTCCCGGGGGGCCGCGAGCCTCGAGTGGGAATTCGACCCCGCTATAGCGGGTTGCGGGTACAGGGCACCGCT
>CAZPYZ010000199.1:0-7341 GCA_964590215.1 uncultured Dehalococcoidia bacterium
GAGGGGAGCGTTGAGCACGAAATCCACCACCTCAAGGCAGTCCGTTTCCCTGGTGTCCCACCAGCCCATCAGAGCCACCACGTACGCCCTCCGGTTTGCGCCGGAGGGAAAGACCCCTGTCTCCACGTCGAACACCAATAGATCCGCCTCCTCAAGGGCACCCAAAGCAAACCCATGGCTGGACAGGGCTTCCTCGAGGACCTCAGCCATGATCGGCGCATCGGTCACCACCGCGAAGCTAGGCATTTGCCCGCAGAGTACAGCCGGAACATTACCCCACTATTTCGGCAATGTTAACAACGTATTAAATCGCTCATCGGCTGGGGGTGGTGATTCGAAACTCGAAACTATAAACCCGAATCGCCGTCCTGCCAGCGCTCACCAGGCTGGATGACTACCGTTTCACTGGTGATCCGTCCATGGGGTATATCCAAGCCGGGCGGTTCCTTTCCTTCCATAAATGCCCGCGCCGTATCTAGCAGCGCTTTGCGCATCGCGATGACGCCCAGATCAGAGGTCGCCAGGTGCTCCTTGGTCCGGTCGAGGATTGGCCCCTGGGTCTCATTCACCGCATGGTCCTGGTTGACGATGCCGTCGATGCCAGACACGCTTCGGGTCTTCATCGCCTGCCGGTCCTGCAGATACCAGTTGTCCTTGTTCGCCCGTTTCCGGTAGCTGCTGCCGGGGTCGACGTAGTGCCCGCCGATCTTCACCCGCCAGGGCACGTCAACCTCTTGCTCGGTGTTGAAGAACCATTGAAAGTGCCAAGTGCTGGTGTCGTCCCTGGGTACCCACGCATTGACGATGCGGTCGTTGCCGACGCGAAACGCGCTGGGCGCGACCACCGTCCAGAAGGGGAACAGGAAAGGGGTGATCCGGACCTGCCGCCCTTCGGGCACGGTTCGGATCGCGGCGTACCGGAAGCCGTAGGCGGTGGGCTCGATCTCGAAGCGAGGGGCGAGGTCCTGGGCGCGCAGGTACAGAGCGGTGTTGTCGTTCAGGACGTGCCAGGGCGCCTGCCGGTGCAGGATCGGCGTGTGGGCCTCGTCCAGCCCGCCCTCGACGGCCTGAGCGTAGTTGCACTCCTCCAGGGTCTTGAACTCCTTGGACTGCTCAACCGGCTGGGTCAACCACTGGAAGTTCGGGAACGGCGGCTCTTGCTCGGGCGGCCCCAGGTAGGCGAAGACGACACCCCCCGCCTCACGCACGGGGTAGGCTCTTGCCCGGACCTTGTCTTTGAAGGTGGACCCCGCCGGCTCCGTCGGCGTTTCCAGACAGGTCCCCGCAGTGTTGAATTTCCAGCCGTGGTAGATACAGCGCAGACCGCCTTCCTCGTTCCGTCCCAGGGCCAGGGAGGCCAGGCGGTGGGGGCAGCGCTCCTCCAGTACCCCGACCGCACCGCTGGTGTCCCGGAATGCCAGCAGGTCCTCACCCATCAGCCTGAACCGCCTCGGGGCGCTATCCGGCTCCGCGATCTCCTCCGAGAGCAGCGCGGGCAACCAGTAGCGGCGGAACAGCATACCCATCGGCGTCCCCGGGCCGATCCGGGTGAGCAACTCGTTCTCTGCTGCAGTCAGCATAGCGGTGCCATCATACCGAACATGTGGCGCAGGCGCCCTCGCCTGCGATTCTATTCCTGACTTCCTTACTTCCTCACGTCCGCATCGACTGACTTGCTGACTTACAACTCCCTTAACAGCCGCCCGTACCCCTCGATCCTGTCCTTGATCCCCAGGGATCGCAGCGCCCACCAGAGGATCGCCTGGCTCCCCTGGATTACGTTCACTCCCAGCTCTTTCTCCACCTGGTCGATGATGGCGCCGCAGGCCCAGTGGGGCGATCCCAGCCGGATGGTGTCTATCTCCGGGTGTTCCCGTTTCAGCTCCCGTGCCATCTCCAGCGGCACTTCAGAAGGCACCTTTCCAACTTCGACGAAGGGGATGCTGCCGTATTTGTTCCCCACCGTCCGAATGCCATCCGGGTCCATCCGTCCCCCGCTGGGCAGGTGGTCCGCGGCGCCCGGCGGTGACGCGTACCCGATCGACCCGGCGATCTTCGTCCCCAGCGCCCTGGCCGCTTCTCGGTACGCCGTGGAGCTGTCGGTCACGGGAATCCCAAGCTCCTTCGTCAAGGCTGCCATGGTGTCCTCGGCCTGCTTCACCCCGCCCGAGTACACCACCGGCCCGCCGCCGAGGACGATGATGTTCACCCCCGCCCGCGCGAACTCCCGGACCGCCCGCATCGCGTGGTTCCAGCTCTCTTGAGCCTCGCCAGACTCGACGGTGTGGCGCGCCACCATCATCGTCGTCAGCACCAGGGTCACCCCTGGCGGCGCCATCTTATAGAACTCGTACGGGAACACCTCCGTGTTGATGGGCGGCGAGGTGTACCCGATCCGTGCCCGGTACCCGTACATCGGCATGGATGCCTCCTTGCATGTGGAGCAGGCGCCTTCGCCTGCTTTTGAGAGCGGCTGCGCGGCATGCTAACATCAAGCCACCGCAATTACCAACGCCCTCCCTCCCTAATGGGAGGGATCATCCAACATCCTCTTTCCCTTTGGGAGGGAGTTAGAGGGAGGGTGTATGCCCGTCATCGATGCTGATGCCCACGTCGACGAAACCGAGGACACCTGGATGTTCATGGACGAAGGCGAGGTCCAGTACCGTCCTACCACTGGCTACCCCTCCAATCCGGACCCGAAGCTCCCTCCTGCTCGCTACTGGATCATCGACGGACGGCGCAACATCCGCTTCATCCGGAATGACCAGACCACGCGTACCACGGTGGAGACCCGGGAGCTGATGGACGTCGACGCCCGCTTGCGGGACATGGACCGCATGGGAGTCGATTACCAGGTCATCTACCCCACCCTGTTCCTGGTGGAGAACACCGACAGGCCTGAGGTCCAATCGGCCATCCGACGCAGCTACAACCGCTGGCTGGCGGACCGCTGGGCCAGGTCCAACGGCCGTCTGCGCTGGGCCATGCTGCCCCCCACCCTCGACATCCCCAGGGCCGTTGAAGAGGTCCGCTTCGCTAGGGACCACGGCGCGGCGGGTGTCCTCAAGAAAGGCGACCGCGAAGCCGGCCACTGGGTCGACGAGGAGTACTTCTTCCCGCTATATGAGGAGGCCCAGAAGGCTGGCCTCCCGCTGTGTTTCCATACCGGCTCCGGCACCCCTGATTACACCTCCACCCGGAACTTCAGCTCCAGCGCCTTTTACCGAATAAGCCTGCCGCCGGTCCATGCCTTTCAGTCCCTCATCACCCACGACATTCCCGGCAAGTTCCCGACGCTGCGGTTTGGTTTCATCGAGGCGACGGCCTCCTGGCTTCCCTTCGTCCTCTACAAGCTCCGCCGCACCATCGCCCGGCGGGACATCCGCGGCGACAGTGTCCTGCGCGGCCCTACTGGCTACACCGTTCCAGAAAACATACTCAAGGACAACCGGATGTACATCTCCTGTCAGGTGGACGAGGACCTGCCTTACCTCCTGAAGTTCGCCGGCGAAGACAACCTGATGACGGGATCGGACTACACCCACAACGACGATGCGATGGAAATGGACTACGTGGGCCTGCTCCAGGAGCGGGCGGACCGCGGCGAGATCCCGCAATCGGCCGTCAAGAAGATCACCCAGGACAACCCCAAGGCCTTCTACGGGATTCAAACTTAAGGGATCGGGGGCTGGGCGGCACGCGGCAGCCCGACAGAGCCGCCGCGGGGCGGTCAGCAGCGGTTTTCGGGGGTGGGCTGACAACTGATCGCCGAAGGCTGATAGCCTGGTCCTCTTGCCAGGCAGAGCAGAGCAGACATCAGTTGTTGCAGTCGGCGCTGGTCGGTGTTAGAATCCGGGGCCAAAAGACCGACCAGGAGCCATCGGGTCCGTGAACCCGAGGTCCTGTTGTCGGCGCAATCAGGAGGTGGCGGTATTGTCATCCTCCCGCGTGTCAAGGTGCACGCCCCTTGTCCTGCTGGCGCCTGCTGCGCCCGGGTGCTACGCCTGCCACGGCGTCTCAGCGCCCGCGATCATTCCCGTAAGAACTAGAAAGGAGGTTCAGTATGGCGACTAGTGCCCCCGCGAAGGCGCTCACCGACCTGGAGCTGATGGCGCACCTGTATCGCCGGGCCGGCTTCGGCGCGACCCGCGACCAACTGGAGGCGTCCCTGGCCAAGGGGTATGACGCGACCGTCGAAGAACTCCTCCACCCGGAGGCCCAGCCCGATCTGGAGGAGGACCTGATCTTCCGCTATTACATCGACCAGAAGGAGTCCCGCCAGATCGAGCCGGCCCAGTCCTATTGGACCTACCGGATGATCAACACCAAGCGGCCGCTGGAAGAGAAGATGGCGCTGTTCTGGCACGGCCTGTTCGCGACGGGCTTCGCGAAGCTCAATCACGCCAAGCAAATGGTCGACCAGGTGACGATGCTGCGCAAGCACGCGCTGGGCAACTTCAACACCATTTTGGTGGAGCTGTCCAAGGACCCGGCGATGATCTACTGGCTGGACAACCAGGAGAACACGACCAACGTCCACAACGAGAACTACGGCCGGGAGCTCCTGGAGCTGTTCTCCATGGGCATCGGCAACTACAGCGAGGACGACGTCAAGAACTGCGCCCGGGCCTTCACCGGCTGGACCATGAAAAACCCAATTCCCGGCGCTCAGCCCTACGGGCGGTTCCCGTGGGAGTTCGAGTTCCGGGCCGACCAGCACGACTTCGGGGAGAAGGAGTTCCTGGGCGAGCGCGGCAACTTCGACGGCACCGACATCATCGGCATCATCGTGAAGCAGCCGGCAACCGCCCGCTTCGTCGCCAAGCGCCTCCATAACTTCTTCGTCTCGGACACCCCCGATGAGGCGGCCATCGCGGAACTCCAGGATGTCTACTTCAAGTCCCAGTACGACATCCGGGCGGTGATGCGCTCCCTGTTCCTATCGGACTATTTCCGCTCTCCCCACGCGTACTACGCCAAGGTGAAGAGCCCCGCCGACCATGTCATCGGCCTGGTACGGTTGGTCGAGGACTACCAATACCCGGCGTGGGGCATCAGGAACATCGCTCTGGAATGCCGCTACCAGGGCCAGGACCTGCTGAACCCGCCCAGCGTCGAAGGCTGGCACACCGGCAAGGAGTGGATCGATACCGGCATTCTGGTGGAGCGGATCAACTTCGGCGCGGGGCTGGTTGGGGATACCAGCAAGAGCGGCGTGCAGAAGATCCTCGGGCGCCTGCGGGCCATGGGCGAGCTGTCGCCGGAGGGCTTTGTCGACGCCTGCCTCGACCTGATGGGGCCGATGCAAGTCTCGGACACGACCCGGCACGGGCTGCTGGAGTTCGCTCGCAAAGGGGGAAACCTGAAGTTCGGGCAGGACGGCGACCGCGCGGCGGAGCAGCGTGTGGCTGAACTGCTCCAGCTCATCGTCGCCACACGAGAATTTCAGCTGGCGTAGGCCGAGGGACGGACCTCCTGTCCGCCCTGGACGCACACGCGCCGCGCACACGTAGGAAGGAGAGGGGAATGACCACTGCGAACAAGCCACCCATTCTGGTAGTGCTGCAACTGGGCGGCGGCAACGACGTGTTGAATACGGTGATCCCGTACGCCGATCCGCTCTATTACGACGGCCGCAAGAACGTCAAGATCGCCCAGGACGATGTCCTGAAGATCGACGACCACTTCGGGTTCCATCCCAGCATGGCCGCCCTCAAGCCCTTCTGGGATGAGGGGAAAATGGCCATTATCAACGGGATCGGTTACCCGAACCCCAACTACTCCCATTTCCGCTCCATGGACATCTGGTACACGGCCGAGCCCGACAAGATCTCCACGGACGGCTGGCTCGGTCAGACGGTCCGGGAGTTAGACCCGAAGGCGGAAAACGTCCTCACTGCCGTCAACTTCGGGCGGGGCTTGCCGCGGGCGTTGTCGCTGGCCGGTGTTCCTGTCGCCTCGGTGGCGCAGCTCGACACCTACGGCCTGCTCACCAGCCTCTCCAGCGTCGACCAGCGGAACACGGCGCTGGAGGTCTTCTCGTCCATGTACGACGACGGCTTCAACGACGATAAGAACGTGCGGCAGATGAGGCGGGTCCACCCCGAGGACCCGATGAACCAGGTGATGCATTACATGGGCCAGACTGGCCTCGATGCGCAGAAGGGCGCCGACATCCTGGTCACGGCCCTGGACAAGTACAGCTCCACCGTCCAGTATCCCAACAGCACCGTTGCCTCCAGCCTCAAGGGTATCGCCCAGGTGAAGCTGGCGGACCTCGGCACTCGGGTCTTCTACACCGGCCACGGTACCTTCGATACCCACGCGAACCAACTGCCGGCCCACGCCCTGCTCTGGAAGGAGGTCTCCGAGGCGGTCTCGGCCTTCTTCGCCGATCTCCGGGAGCACAACGCGGCCGACGACGTCATCATGCTGATGTGGACGGAGTTCAGCCGGCGAGTCAGGGACAACGGGGCGGGCACCGACCATGGCGCCGGCGGCGCAGCCTTCGTGCTCGGCGATCCCGTCAAGGGCGGCTGGTACGGCGAGTATCCCTCCTTGAAGGAGAGCGACCTGACCATCGGCAACCTGAAGTACAACAACGACTTCCGCTCCACCTACAGCTCGATCCTGGAGCGGTGGATGCAGGTCGAGGCGAAGCCCATCGTCAACGGCAGTTTCGAGCAGTTCGCGTTCGTCTAGCATCGGAGTGCGTAGGGCGTAGGGCGTGGTGAGTAGGGCACAGCGTCTGCCACTCACTACGCCTACGCACAACGTGTACGAGATTCGCGCCAGTTGGCCGCAAGCTTCTGAAGGAGCCACTCCATGGTAATGGTAAGAACACGCCCTATCACCTACTCTCACACGATCGGCATCCTGTCCCAGACCGGCAGGGGGTTCAGCAACCCCGTCGACATGGCCGTGGGTGAGGGAGGGACGCTGTACGTACTCAACCGCTCCAACTCCTTCCACGCGGTGCAGGGGGCGGTGCGGGTGAGCATCTGTACCGTTGAGCCCGAGTACATCGACCAGTTCGGTACCTTCGGCGAAAAGGATGGCCAATTCACCTGGCCCACCTCCATTGCCCGCGATAGTAAGGGCAACCTGTACGTCAGCGACGAGCACCGGCACGACGTCCAGGTGTTCGACAAAGACGGCAAATTCCTGCGCAAGTGGGGCAGCCTTGGCTCCAGCCCCGGTCAGTTGAACCGCCCGTCAGGTGTGGCCGTCGATCCCGACGACAACATCATCGTCGTGGACCACATGAACAACCGCATCCAGCGGTTCAGCCCGGAGGGCAAGTCCCTCGCGGTCTGGGGATCGGCCGGCAGCGGACCC
>CAZPYZ010000200.1:0-7339 GCA_964590215.1 uncultured Dehalococcoidia bacterium
CCCGGACAGGCGAGGGCGCCTGTCCTCCACGGTAGCGTTCCAGCAGCCCCTCGACATCGCCTCCGGCCATGAACTCCGTGACCAGGTAGGGCTGGCCCTGAGACTCCGGACGCGCGCCCTCACCCTGACCCTCTCCCCCTGGGAGAGGGAAGCCCCCCTCCACCCCCATGTCGAAGACGGACACGATGTGCGGATGGGTCCCCAGCCTGCCCATGGCCTGGGCCTCGCGGGTGATGCGCTGGCGGCCCTCCTCGTCGAGGCCCTCGGTCTTGATAAGGGCGAAGGCCACCTCCCGGTCCAGCAGGGTGTCGTGGGCCAGGTACACCCGCTTCTTGCCGCCCTCGCCGAGGAAGCGGACCACCTGATAGCGGCCGTTGGCGAAGGATTGGGGCAACGCCGCCTCCGCAGGCGAGGGCGCCTGCGCCACAGGAGGCGGGGGGGACACCGCTACATCGCCGGCGTGGCTTGCTGCGGCCCGCAGGCCGCGTTGCGCTATCGCTTGGTAGGTCGCGGCGTCCTGGTTGTCCGGGTCGATGATCAGGACTTGCTGCGCCCGGTCAAGCACCGCCGCCCACTCCTGGCGATCGACGGCTTCGTCCGCCTCGCCCAGGAGACGCTCGATGCGGCGCTGCATCCGCTGGTTGACCATCAGGCCCCGATGCTACCTGGCCCGCGGGATGGTGTCAAAGGAGGCCCGGCTTGACGCCGTCAACCCGCGGCGCGAGCATACCGCCAGTCTTCCGTGGGAGGCTCCGTGTGAAACTCAAGAAGATAGGGCACGTCGCGGTCAGGGTCACCGACCCGGAGCGCGCCAAGGCCTTCTACACCAGCGTGCTCGGCTTCAGGGTGGCGGAGCAAGATCCGGTGCATGGCGGCATCTTTATGACCCTGGGCGATGACTTCCACACCCTCGATCTTAGCCCCGTCGCCGACCTCGCCAGCGCCCGGCTGCCCGACCGCAGCTCCATCGGGGTATCCCACGTCGCGTTCCAAGTCGGCAGCTACGCCGCTTTGCGTGAGGCGTATGAGACGCTCCTCAAGAACGGGGTCGAGATCGACCATGCGACGGACCACGTCCAGCAGCGGAGCCTCTACTTCGCCGACCCGGACGGCAACCGGCTGGAGATCTATTACGAGATGGAGGGTGCCCTCCAGGCCTTCCCGGACGGCCGCGGCGACCGCGACGACGAACTCCCAGTCGGCAAGCCCGGCGACCCCCTGCCCGCCTGGCTGCTGGAAGAATGGCCCCCGAAGGAGGTGCTCGCCAATGTCCGCTAGGATCAAGCACGTCGCCATCCAGTCCAAAGACCGCCCCATCCTCAAGAAGTTCTACCAGACCCTCTTCCAGATGAAGGCCTTCGCCGGTGCTGGTGAGGAGGGGGGCGCGATGTCGGACGGCTATGTCGGGCTGAACATCAACCAGCGCGCGGCCGGTCGTCACGGCGGCTTCGATCATTTCGGGTTCGAGGTCGACGACATCGAACGGGTCTTTGCCCTGGGGAAGGAGCGCGGTGTCGAATACCTGAAGCGCCCGTCGACCCGGCCCTTCGCCAGCTTCAGCATGCATGACCCCTTGGGCAACGTCTTCGACGTGACCCAGCGCGGCCTTGCCAACCGGCGGGATGTCTACGCCGACAACGTGGCCATCGAGCGCACCCCCCGGCACATCACGCACTTCCAGCTGCGTACCGTGAACCCGGATCTGCTGATCCCGTTTTACCGGGACGTCTTCGACCTGGAGGGCGAGGGCTATCACCTCACCGATGGTGTCGTCACCCTCATGATCACCCCGTGGAAGATCGGGGATTACGCCGACACGGGGATCGAACTGCCGGCCCTGGACCACCTGGGCTTCAAAGTCGAGAGCCTGGAGCGGTTCCAGGCCGACCTGGAGCAGATGGTGGAAGCGGACCCGACGCTGGCTCCTCGCCCCACGACGGGAAACTCAGAGCGGGAGGCCCGCCTCCGGCTGCTGAAGACCTGCGGCTACGGCCAGCAGCACCTGGCCGATCCGGATGGGGTGCTGATCGACGTCAGCGAGGTGTGACGAGGCAGGGCTCGACAAGACGTCAACCCCTGACCGATCCCCAGCGTCGAATCGCCCTGCAATGGTCGTGCCGCGAATTGGGCTTACCGTGACGGTGAGAGATCCTCCACGGGAACCAGGCCCGTCATTCTTGAGCGTGGGTGGTTTGGGGATCGGGTGGGGGAGCGAAGAATCTCCGCGATCATCGGTTAGCAGTTCAATTGCCGCGGAGATGGCAAGGCCCTGCCTGCTCTTCAGTCCGCCCCTCGGACGCCGCCGTTCCCCTGCTCCTTCAGGAATCGCCAAACGTCGGCGCCGCGCGCCTGTCACGGCTCCTGGCGGCCATTCGCGGCCTGCCAAAGCTCCCATGAGGACGCCCCTCCCGGGATGGTGGGCCCGCCCACCCGCCCTCGGATGCTCCGCGGCTTGCGGCCCCACCCTGTCTTTTTCGTCGCTAGGCTAGAGCGTGGTCGAGGCTGGGTGAGTCCCGCAACTCCAAGAGGTCAGTTGCGGGCCTACGTTACACGCGCTACTTCTCCAGCCAGGAATCCACGGGGTAGATCCCTTCGACGCCCATATTGACGCCGAAGTTTTTCAGGTAGGGGTGCCACACCTCGGCGTACATCCCGTAGTGCATGCCGATGTCGTAGAACATCTCGGCGTGGGAGTACTTCACGATATCCCGGACCAGGGCTCGCCGCTTGGCCGGGTCAGCCTCCCGCCGTTGCGCCACCAACAGGTCGTCCAGCTTGGCGTCTTTCGTCCCCGAGTAGTTCTTCCTGGACTTGGAGTGGAAGTTGGCGAAGAGGGCGGAGTCGATATCGCCCTCCAAGGTGCTCCCCTGCTGCATGTTGATCACGTAATCGCCGACCTTGCGGCCATTGGAGTAGTCGACCTTGCTCACGCTTCTCAGGTTGAGGGTGATGCCGGCCTTCTTCAACTGCGCTTGCAGCAGCTGCAGTCCGGTGATGTACTCCTCTCCATAGTCCTTGCCGGGGTAGGTGGCCTCTAGCTCGAGGCCGTTGGGGAAGCCCGCTTCGGCCACCAACCGCTTGGAGGCCTCGGGGTCGTACTTGATGTATTGCTTGACTTCTTCACCCGTGAAGGTATCCGGCGGCAGCAGGGCGAAGCCCCAGCGTCCCTGCCCTCCCATCAGCACCTTGATGAACTCGTCCCGGTCGATGGCCTGGCTCATGGCGCGGCGGATGCGGACGTCCCCCAGGGGTGCGACGCGCGTGTTCACGAACAGGTGCCAGGGCGTCGCGGCGGAGTGCTGGTGGATGACGGCATCGGGGACCAGCTTTTTCATCTCCTCGACGTCGCCCATGCTCAGCTCGAGGCTGCTATTCCCCAGCATATCGAGCTGCCTGGCTTTGAAAGCCGCGAAGGCCGCGGCGTCGTCCTTGACGACCAGCCAGTTGATGCCGTCCATGTAGGGCTTCCCCGCCTCGTAAAAGTCCGGGTTCTTCTTCCAGGCCCATCGAGAGCCAGGCTGGCTGGCCTCCCGGTCCAACTGGAACGGCCCCGTCCCCACGATGGTGTCCTTCAAGTGGCCGTCCCGCTCATAGATTTCTCGCGGGACGATAGGGTTGGAGTCCGAGGACGCATAGGCGAGGAAGGGAGCATAGGGCTCAGAGAACCGCACCGCGACGGTCTGCGGGTCGGGCGTATCGATGCGGTCCAACCCCTCGAACATCCAATCGTGCAGCCCCTGTTGTAGCTTCTTGTCCTTGAACTGGCCCGTTCTGGTCCAGTACTCATAGGTCCACTTGACGTCTGCGGAGGTCAGCTCGCGCCCGTTGACCGGGGGCAGGCTGGCGAACTTCAGGCCCTTTCGGAGGTAGAAGGTGAATGTCCTGGCATCTGGCGAGACCTCCCAGCGCTCCGCCAACTCTCCGCGGATAACGTGGTCGGCCCAGGGCACGTCTGGTCCGATGCGATAGCCCAAGAGGCTGTTATACGCCAGGGTCTGGCCTTCCCAGGCCGGCTGAGACTTGAACAGGCTCAAGTCGAATCCCGTCCCCGGGTCGTCCGGGACCCGCACGTTCAGGGTCCCGCCGTATTTGGGCGTGTCTGCCGGCGCCCCGAATCTCGCGGGGACGGGCGCCGGGGCGGCGCAAGCGAGGGCCGCCAGTGTAAGGAGGGCCATGAGCCAGAATGCACGAAACATCATCGCCTCCGGGTCCGTTATGCGGGGACAGTAAAGCAGCCGCCCGATTGTGTCAATCCGTGCGGGCCCGCCCTGCAAGCCCTGCGGAAATGAGGGAAGTGTCCGCATCTTCACACCGCCCCTGCAAAGTTGACTCGGATTATTCCAGGCTTGTAGATTACCCGCAACACCTTACTCCAGGAGGCCCGCTTCCATGCCAGCCAAGATCAAGCACCTGGCCATCTCCAGCGCCCATGCGGAGGAGACAGTCAAGTTTTACGAGACCCTGTTCGGCCTGAAGCGCAACCGTAACGTGGTGAGTGACGGCTACGTGGGCATCAACGTGAACGGCCGTGGGCCGGGGCGCCAGGCCGGGTTCGACCACTTCGGGATGGAGGTGGACGACATCGAGCGGGTGGCTGCCCTGGCCGCGGAGCGTTTCCCCAACGCCGAATACGTCCGGCGTCCGTCAACCCGCCCCTTCGCCAGCTTCAGCATGAACGACCCCGACGGCAACGTCTTCGACCTGACCCAGTCCGGCATGGAGAACCGGCGCGACCTCTACGCCGAGAACGCAGACCTGGGAGAGCGGGCGCGCCGGCACGTGAGTCACGTGCAACTGCGCACCGTTCACCCCGACGTGCTGGTCCAGTTCTACCGGGAGGTCTTCGCCCTTGAAGGCGAGGGCTATCACCTCAGCGATGGCACCGTCACCTTCGTCGTCACTCCCTGGCACATCACTGACTACGCCGGGATGGGCATCTCCCGACCGGCGCTGGACCACATCGGGTTCGAGGTGGAGAGCCTGGAGCAGTTCGACAAGGATCTGGCCAAACTTCAGGGGACCGAGTTCGGCCCGCGGATGCTGGAAGCGCGGGCCGGCGAGGGCGAAGCGCGTTTGAAGCTCTTCCAGACGTGTCCCTACGGGCAGCGCCATTTCGCGGACCCGGACTGCGTCCTCATCGACGTGGGCACGCGATAAGAGCACGGCCGGAGAGCCCACCTGGGAGCGCAGGTATCCTGCCTGCCCATCTCCTTGCATCGGCAGCCTGGCAGGCTGCGGTGCCAGCAGCATGCGCTCGACCCCGACATGGCGTTTCCGGCCGCTCCGGCGCTCTGAGCCTTCATCATCGAAAATGACCCCTTGTCTCAGCCGACGCCGCTGGCTGAGATCCGGCCACGTGGGTCAAGGGGCGGCGCGCTCACCCCGATCTGCCGCAGCAGGGCCACGTCGTCGCGATCGCCCCACTGCTCGACGATGCGGCCCTGGAAGAGCCGGAAAACCTCGATGCGGGTCCAGGCCGCCTGCTCACTTCGAGGTGAGAGGCCAAGGATGCGGCCATCATGGGGCCGGTGAAGGGTAATCCGCGCGACCACCTTGTCACCCTCGGCGACGAGATCTTCGATGGTCGCACTGGAGCCTGGAAAGGCCGCCCAGACCATCGAGAAGAGCTGGTGTACCGGCGCCGGACCGAAGGGGTCCTCCGGCACGCCGGGGAGGTGCAGCTCAACGTCGGGCGCGTAGACTTCCTCAATCACCGCAGGGTCGCCCCGGTTCAGCGCCTCTTGGTATAGACGCCGGATGGTCGCCTTGTTCTTCTCTGACATAGCATTCTCCCTCATGAGTTGGCACCCGGCTGGAGGCGGGCCCTGAAGCACTGCCTCGGAACGCAGCCATGCCTTCGGCTTGACTCAGGGCGGGGCCGTCTGCCCCCTGCCCCGGCAGCCTGGAAGGCTGCCCTCCCAGGTCCTTCCCCGGTCTCACGTGCTTGACCCTCGGCGGTGCCCTCCGTCAGGAATCCACGTATAATCGCCGCACAATCCCCTCTCCCGCTGGGAAAGGACAAAGCGAGGGTACTCATGTTGCTTGCAGCGACCGGCTCTGGAGTGTATGGCTTTTCGCGGGCGGGAAGCAATGGCTGGGAAGCCTCCTTGAAGGCCCTTGAAGGCGAAGATGTGACCGCCGTCGCCGCTTCCGAGGGCCGGCTGGTGGCAACGCCGCGGGGTAAGGGCCTCCAGCAGAGCAGCGACGGCGGAAAGGCCTGGACGCTGCTGCTGGAGGGCCCGAATGCCCGCTCCCTGGCCTTCGGGCCCGATGGCGCCCTGTATCTCGGCGGCGATCCCGCAGCCATCTACAAGGGCCGCGGCAACCATTTTGAAGAACTCACAGGCATCCGGGCGCTGCCCAGCCTCCCCTCCTGGAATTTCCCCAACCCACCACACCTGGGCAACATCCACTCTCTGGCTTTCGGCCAGCGGGACCGGGAAACCATCTACGCGGCAGTAGAGGTGGGCGGCGTCATCGTCAGCAACGACGGTGGGGAGAGCTGGGTGGAACGGCGTGAGGGGATACATCTGGACGTCCATGCCATAGCGTCTGCACCGGGCGAGGAGGAGGACGTCCTCTACACCGCGACGGGGCAAGGGTTCTTCCGGAGCCGGAATGCAGGCGTGAGCTGGGAGTCGTGCTGTGACGGCCTGGCCTCCCTCTACCTCGCGCCGCTGGCGGTGCACCCAACTCGACCTGAAACCGTCTTCACCGCCGCTACTGAGGGGCGGCCCCGCTACTGGCGGGCGCGTGAAGGCGGCGCCCGCTGCACCGTCTACCGCAGCCACGACGGTGGAGGGTTATGGCAGCCTGCGATGGGGGGGCTTCCGGACACCCTTCCCGGCGCGGTCAGCGTCCTCGCCATCGATCCCGCAGACCCGGACACCGTCTATGGGGGAACCAGCGACGGGAAGCTCCTGGCCGGTGAAGACCTCGGGGCGAAGTGGCGCACGCTGGCCGAAGGCCTGCCTCCCGTTCATGGCATCGCCCTCGCACCCTGAGAGCCGGTGATTTCTTGTCATTGCGAGCCGGCGTACCGGACCAACCCAGCACCACCGAGGATCCTGCCGGCATGGCAATCCGGGGCTGGAGGGGGCACCGCGTTCCACGTATTGCCGCCCCCACCCCCAGACGCCGTCCTGAACCCGCTGAAGGATTGTCACGCTCGCCGATGGTCATTGGTTCGGGTGAGGCCGCGAGGGCGGGCTCGCAATGACATCAGGCACGCTGCGAGGAGCCGGAACCGTCATTGCGAGGCCGTGCCGGACGTACCGCCTGCCGCCAAGGTTCGCGGCCGAAGCAACCTGGGCGATGGGGTGGAGGGCTATTCCCGATG
>CAZPYZ010000201.1:0-7337 GCA_964590215.1 uncultured Dehalococcoidia bacterium
CCCTATTTCCCGGAGCTCGGGCGTCTGCTCAAAAACAACCGCGTCGATCCCGGCCTGGCGTAGAGCCAGCGCGGTGGAGAGTCCGCCGATGCCTCCGCCGATGATCAGCGCTCTCATGTGGCTCAGCTTATTATGTCGGTGACGTGAAGTTGAACCGGGTCGAAAGAGCGGTGATGAACAACCCCGTGCGGGCGTGGGTCCAGCGGCACTACGAAGCCCGGCTACTGGAGGAGTTGGGTGGGACGCTGGAGGAGAAGCGAGTGATGGAGATCGGTTGCGGCCGCGGTGTCGGGATCGAGATCCTCCTGGCGCGTTTCGGCGCCCGCCAGGTGGTGGCCTTCGACGCCGACCCGGCCATGGTCGCTCTCGCACGCCGTCGTATAACCGGAAACCGGGCGGACCTGGCGGTCGCCGACGCGGCCGCGGTTCCCGCGGGGGACGGGGCCTTCGACGCCGTGGTGGACTTCGGTAGCATCCACCATGTTTCGGACTGGCGGTCGGCCGTGGCCGAGGTGGGACGGGTGCTGCGGCCAGGCGGACGCTTTTACTTCGAGGAGGCGACCAGCCGGGCGCTGGGGCGGTGGGTGTACCGCACATTCCTCGACCACCCACAGGACCGTTTCAGCGCTGAGCAATTCGTCGGCGAGCTGGGCCGGCATGGCATAAGCGTCCCCCGCACTGTTGAGTGGTTCTTTGGGGACTTCATCATCGGCGTGGGCGTGCGGAGATAAAGATGCTGCACTGGCTCAAGCGCCACCAGATGCCCATCAAGACCTTCATGGATTTCACCCTGGGGCTGACCTTCGCCTTACCGAGAGCAGCGCTGGAGCCGCTGTTGGCTCCGGGGCTGACCCTCGACACCCACGAAGACTACGGGTTGATGGCCATCGCGATGGTCCAGAGCAGGGGGCTCCGTCCGGCATTTCTGCCCCCAGTCCTGGGCATCGATTTCTTCCTGACGGGCTACCGCATCTTCACTCGGTACACGAGCGCATCGGGTCGGACGCTGCGCGGTCTGCAGATCCTCCGCAGTGACACAGACCAGCGCCTCATGGTTTGGCTCGGTAACATGCTGACCGGCTACAACTACCGAAAGGCCGAGGTGACCATCCAATGCGTCGCTGCGGGGAGAAGGAGCATCCATGTTCGGACGCCGGGGTCCGAGGCGGACCTGATCCTCACCGCGGATTTCGCGCCCGACTGTCCGGCCCTGCCCCACAAGTCTCCGTTCAAGACCGAGGCGGACGCGCGCCGGTACTCGGGGCCGCTCCCCTACACCTTCAACTACGAGCACGCGACCCATTCCATGGTGATCATCCGAGGGGTGCGCCAGGAGTGGCGGCCGCGGCTGATCACGGTGGACCTACAGCGGGCGACTTACTTTGACCAACCGCGCTTCCGAGGCTTCGAGCCTGTGCTGGCCAGCGCGTTCTGCGTGGAGGGCGTCCCGTATCGCTGGGAGCGGGGCGTACTGGAGCATCTGCCCGGATGAAGCTTCGGGCCTGGAAGCCTTCACTTCTTGTTGCCGCGGAGCGACTGGGAAGCGGCGGCCCGGGCGGCGCAGTTGCGGATTACCCAGGACCGGCGTATTACTCCCTTCGTGCACGCTATGGCGTTGCAACCCTGGGGGGAGCAAGCCCAGGCACGCGTAACACGCCTGTAACATTCGCGTAATACCCTGGCAACAACGTGCTGGCACAATGTCGGCACGTGTCCGCCCCAGGCGGACGAAGGGCCGCAATCGAGTAGCAAAGCGAGGAGTTGGGATATGGCGGAGAACCAATTCACCACGCCACAGTCGGTTATCGACCACTGCCGGCAACATGGGATTCGAATTGTCGACCTGAAGTTCATCGACGTGCCCGGGCTCTGGCAGCACCTCTCCATCCCCATCACGGAGTTGGATGAAGGCGCCTTCGCAAAGGGGATCGGGTTCGATGGATCCAGCATCCGGGGTTTCCAGCACATCCATGAGAGTGACATGCTGCTGGTGCCCGACCCGGCCTCGGCCTTCGTGGACCCCGCGTACTCCATCCCCACGATGAGCCTCATCTGCAACATCCGCGATCCACTGACGCTGGGGAACTACAGCAGAGACCCAAGGTATGTGGCCCAGAAGGCAGAAGCCTACCTGAAAACGACAGGCGTGGCGGATACCAGCTATTGGGGCCCGGAGCTGGAGTTTTTCATCTTCGACGACATCCGCTACGACCAGTCCTACAACTTCGGCTACTACTACATCGACTCGGTTGAAGGCCAGTGGAACACGGGCCGGGAAGAAGGGCCAAACCTTGGGTATAAGCCCCGCTACAAAGAGGGTTATTTTCCGGTGTCTCCGGCCGATACCCTACAGGACGTGCGGTCCGAAGCCGTCCTGAAGATGATGGATGCTGGTATCGACATCGAGGCCCACCACCACGAGGTGGCCACGGCCGGCCAGGGTGAGATCGACATGCGTTTCAGTACCCTCACCCGGATGGCGGACCAGGTGCTGATGTACAAGTACATCCTCAAGAACGTGGCCAAGGCCCATAACAAGACCTGCACCTTTATGCCGAAACCCGTGTTCCAAGATAATGGCACGGGAATGCACACGCACCAGAGCCTGTGGAAGGATGGGCAGCCACTCTTTTACAGCGCCAGTGGCTACGGGAAGTTTAGCGAGGTAGGCTTGTTCTATGTCGGTGGGCTGCTGAAGCATGCCGATGCCCTGCTGGCCCTGTGCGCTCCCACCACGAATTCCTACCGGCGGCTGGTGCCGGGCTACGAGGCGCCGGTGAACCTGGCCTACTCGGCTCGAAACCGCAGCGCCTGCGTCCGTATCCCCGTCTACTTCGACGACCCACGCCAGAAGCGCCTGGAGTGGCGCCCGCCCGACGGTTCCTGCAACCCCTACCTGGCCTTCGCCGCATGCCTCATGGCCGGGTTGGACGGCATCCGGAACAAGATCCACCCGGGCGAGCCCCTGGACGCCGACTTGTACGAGCTGCCTCCCGAAGAGGCCGCGAAGGTCAAGCAAGTGGTGGGTAGCCTGGACGCGGCCCTGGACGCCCTGGAGGCTGACCACGAGTTCTTGCTGGAGGGCGACGTCTTCACCAAGGACCTCATCGACACCTACCTGGCCTACAAGCGGGAGCGGGAAGTGGACGCCATCCGGCTGCGGCCGCATCCGTACGAGTTCGCCCTCTACTTCGACATCTAGCGGGCAAGCTTAAAGAGCCCTGAAGCCCCGGCGAAAGCGGCCGGGGCTTCTTGCTACACTACTCATACAGCGCGTGACAATACCGGGGTACGGGTTGGGCCGGCTGTCCCGGCCAAGGAGGGGAGGGAATGGCCTTAGAAGGAGAAGATCGGGAGTACGTCCTGCGGCGGGCCAAGGAGGTGGACGTCAAGTTCATCCGTCTCTGGTTCACCGATATCCTGGGCTCACTGAAAAGCTTCGCCATCACCGTGGAGGAGCTGGAGAAAGCGTTGGACGAGGGCATGACTTTCGACGGGGCGTCCATCGAAGGCTTTGCGCGGACGGACGAGAGCGACATGGTGGCAGTGCCGGATCCGGCCACCTTCGTCCTCCTACCCTGGCGCCCACGGGACCGGCATGCGGTGGCCAGAATGTTCTGCGACATCATGATGCCGGACAAGGAGCCCTTCGAGGGGGACCCGCGGTTCGTGCTGAAGCGAACGCTGCAGCGGGCATCGGAGATGGGGTACCACTTCTACGTGAGCCCGGAGATCGAGTTCTTCTACTTCCAGAGCGGTGAAGGAATGCCGGTGCCCCTCGACCAGGGGGGGTATTTCGACCTCACCCCCGCGGATGTGGCGACGGACCTGCGGCGCGAGACAGTGCTGGCCCTGGAGGAGATGGGGATCGGCGTGGAATCCAGCTACCACGAGGTCGCACCCAGCCAGCATGAAATCGATTTGCGGTACACCGATGCCCTCACCATGGCCGACAACATCATGACCTACCGGCTGGTGGTCAAGCAGGTGGCCTTGAGCAGCGGCGTCTACGCAACCTTCATGCCCAAGCCGGTCCAGGCCTACAACGGGACCGGCATGCATACCCACATGTCCCTCTTCTCCGGAGGCAGAAACGCCTTCTTCAACCCCACGGGTCCCTCCCATCTCTCGGACACGGCGCTCTACTTTATCGGTGGCCTCCTGAAGCACGCGCCCGCTATCACGGCCGTTACCAACCAATGGGTCAACTCCTACAAGCGGCTGGTGCCGGGGTTCGAGGCGCCGGTGTGGCTCTCCTGGGCCTTCAAGAACCGTTCGGACCTGATCCGGGTGCCGGACTACAAGCCCAACAAAGAGGAATCGACCCGCATCGAATACCGGGCTCCCGATCCGGCTTGCAACCCCTACCTGGCCTTTGCCGTCATTCTGGCGGCCGGGCTGGACGGGATCCGGCAGAAGCTGGATCCGCCACAGCCCCTGGACAGCCCGGTGTTCGAGATGAGCCAGGAGGAGTTGAAACGCCGGGGGATGGGGACCCTGCCAATGAGTCTGAAAGATGCCATCGACGAGATGGAGAGAAGCGACCTTGTCCGGGAGACCCTGGGGTCCCATGTGTTTGAGAGCTTTATCAAGAACAAGCAGTTAGAGTGGGACAGCTACCGTAGCCAGGTGACCGACTACGAGATCAGGAAGTATTTGCCTACGCTATAGGGTCAGCCCGCGTCACCGCCGCTTCCTCACCTCCCTTTCGCGGCTCAGAGCCGAAGGTTCGCTTCGCCAGACCAGCCAGAGAACGAGGGCGTAGAGGAGGCCAACTATCGCCGCCAGCAGCAGATCGTGGCGGGCCAGCAGTAAGAGGAGGGCGCCAGCAACCAGGTTTGCCGCTACAAGGGCGACGGCCGCGCTGGTCTTGGACCGCCGTGGCGGTTTTTGGTACAGGGGATCACCTTTGCGGACCGGTGGACGGCGGGGCCAATCCCTCACCCTTCGCTTCGCTCCAGGGCAGGCTCTCGTGGCTCGGGTAGGACCGGGCCTGGGCTTCGCATCGTTTCCTGGACAACGGAAGCAAACCGTTCATGGAACACGCGGCTGTCGAAACCCTCGGCGTGGCGCCGGATTACCGCCGGGTCGAACGCCATCCCTTCGAACCGCCGCACGGCGTCCGAGAGGGACGCCGGCGAGGGCTCATGGAAGAAGACCCCGGTGAGGCCCTCGACCACGGTCTCTAAGGCGCCCCCTGCTGCGTACGCGATGACCGGCCGGCCGCAGGCCCCGGCCTCTAGGGGCGCGATCCCGAAATCCTCCTCTGCAGGAAACACGAAAGCCTTACAGCGGGCCATCAGTCCTATCAACCGCTCATGGCTGACCCACCCGGTGAACTTCACCGTTGGCCCAGCCATGGCCCGGAGGGCTGCCCCGTCCCTGCCGTCACCCGCGACGATCAGCGGCAGCTTCAGCTCGCTGAAGGCTCTTACAGGCAGGTCAACCCGCTTGTAAGGCACCAGGCGCGCAGCGACAAAGTAGTACTCGGCAGGCCGGTCGACGGCCCGAAAGAGATCAGTTTGCACCGGCGGATATACGATGTCGGCCTCGCGTCCGTACCAGCGGCGGATGCGGTCACGAACCGCCTCCGAGATCGCCACGAACCGGGTGACGGAGCGGACGCTGCGGGCATCGTACCGCCGGAGGGCCACGATGAGGGGCAGCAACGCGCGACGGGCGGGCACTCGCTCTCGAGCGAGGTACGCGCCGGGCATCCAGAGGAACCGCGGCGGCGTCAGGCAGTAGTTGATGTGCTTGGTACCAGGAGGAACGCGAATGCTGTGGGCGAAGCCGCTGCTGTTGCTGATGACGAGGTCATAGCCGGAAAAGTCGAAGGATCGGAAGGCGAGGGGGAAGAAGGGGAGAAACGCCTGGTGGCGGGCCTTGGCGAGGGGGAATCGCTGCATGAAGGAGGTGCGGATGTCCCAGTCCGCGTAGCGGCGGGGGACCCGCGCCGGGTCGTAGAGGCTGGTGTAGATGGGGGCGTCGGGGTAGAGGTCGTGCAACGCCTCCAGCACGCGCTCCGCGCCGCCGTTCTGGTTGAGCCAGTCGTGGACGATGGCGATGCGCACGCTCTACAGGTCCTGCCGGCGGAGGCCGAGGTCCCGCAGGATCCTCGCTAGAGTCCCGTCGGGTACTTCTTGCTGATCATGGCGGGGGATAAGGGCCTGCAGTCCCGTGGCCGAATTCAGCCACAACTCATGCCGGGCCCGCTCTTTATGCAACCGGATACCCAAACGTTGCAGGCGCCGCTTCAGTTCGCCGTAAGTCACCCAGTCGTGAGCCTGACCGGGAGTTCCAGCTCGATCGCCTTCTTGCGATCGTTGACAGGAACAACCTCCGTCGGCAGAGGCTCGCCTCGCTCCAGCCGGGATTCGATGGACATGTCGATTCCGTCGTAGATGTCCGCGAGCGCCTGGGCGACGGTGTCCGCGACCACCCAGCAGCCTTGCAGAGCGGGGGCCTCCGCGAGGAAGCCACCTTCGGGCCAGGGACTGATCTTGACGTGGACCCGATATTGCGCCATGGCTAAAAGCTCCTGTACTTGTTCACCAGGGGCAGGCGGCGATCGCGGCCGAACGCGCGGGGGGTGATCTTGATCCCCGGCGGCGCCTGGCGGCGCTTGTATTCGCTGCCATCGACGAGGCGGATGACCTGCTGGACTGTCTGTTCCGGAAGGCCCCCAGCGATCATCTCGTCGTAGCTGCGGTCCTCCTCCACGTAGGCCTCGAGGAGCTCATCCAGGAGGTCATAGGGCGGCAGTGAGTCCTGGTCCGTCTGGTTGGGCCTCAGCTCAGCGCTGGGGGCCTTGGTCATTACGCTCTCGGGAATGATCTCCCGGCCGGCGTGTTCGTTGATGTAGCGAGCCACCCGGTAGACCATGGTCTTCGGCACGTCCTTGATTACCGCGAACCCGCCTGCCATGTCGCCATAGAGGGTGCTGTAGCCCGTCGCGGTCTCGCTCTTGTTGCCGGTGGTGAGGACTAGCCAGCCGAACTTGTTGGACAAGGCCATGAGCAGGAGCCCCCTGATGCGGGCCTGCATATTCTCCTCGGCGACATTGGGTTGGGTACCGGCGAAGGGCCCCTCCAGGGTGTGGAGGAGGGCACTGAACCCCTCTTCAATCGGGAGGACCTGGTATTCGATTCCCAGGTTGTCCGCCAGGAGTTTCGCGTCGATGAGGCTGCCCTCGGAAGAGTAGCGAGACGGCATAGCCACACCCACCACGTTCTCCCTGCCGAGGGCTGCCACGGCCAAGGCCGCGGTGAGGCTCGAGTCGACGCCGCCCGAGAGGCCGAGCAGGACCTTCTTGAACCCGCTCTTATGGACATAGT
>CAZPYZ010000202.1:0-7330 GCA_964590215.1 uncultured Dehalococcoidia bacterium
TGCTGGGTGATGATGGCGACGGACTCCTCACCCACGAAGGGGGGACGGCCGCACACCATCTCGTAGAGCATGGCACCCAGGGAGTAGAGGTCGCTTCTGGGGCTGACGACCCCGCCCATGGCCTGCTCCGGGGGCATGTAGGCGACGGTGCCGACCATCATCCCGGCTTGGGTGAGCCGGGAGCGGTCCAGGGCCACCGCGAGGCCGAAGTCCCCGATCTTTGCCACCAGGGACGAGGGATGAGGTGCGAGGGATGAGGGGGGACTCGTACCTCGTTCCTCATTCCTCGTACCTACCTCGGTCAGCCAGACGTTGCCGGGTTTGAGGTCACGGTGGATGAGGCCGTGCTGGTGCGCGAACTCCAGGCCCTGGCAGACTTGTTGGGCGATGTCCACGGCTTGCTCGATGGAGAGCCGGTGGTCCTGCGCCTTCCCCAGCAGCCCCTCGACATCGCCACCAGGCATGAACTCGGTGACAAGATAGGGGCTAGGAACGTGGGACCCTGGGAACCTAGGCTCCCCTCCCCCAGGTTCCTGGGTTCCTACGTTCCCAGGTTCCTCTCCCATGTCATAGACCGACACGATGTGGGGATGCGTGCCGAGCCTGCCCATAGCCTGGGCCTCGCGGGTGATGCGCTGGCGGCCTTCGTCGTCCAGCCCTTCGGTCTTGATGAGGGCAAAGGCCACGTCTCGGTCCAGCAGGGTGTCGTGGGCAAGGTAGACTCGCTTCTTCCCGCCCTCGCCCAGGAAGCGGACAACCCGGTAGCGGCCGTCGCAAAAGGCACGAGGTTCGAGATCCGAGGTACGAGGGGGCCGTGGGGATCCGCTACTCGCCACTCGTTCCTCGTTACTGGCCAGGGCCCTTTCCGCGGCGGCCAGGTAGTTCCGGCCGTCCGGGTTATCCGGGTCCAGGGCCAACACGGCCAGCGCGCGGTCCCGCACCTGCTCCCATCGCAGCCCTGTGATGGCCGCTTCGGCCTGGTCGAGGAGCCGGTCTATCTGCCGCTGCGTCCGTTCGCTGACCATGGGCGTGCTCTACTGCGTCTTGCTTCTTCCGAGAACTGTCCCGGACTATTCTCGCCTCGCGGCCGTGAATAGCTCGAACACGATGCCGGCCTTTGTCCCTCGCGGTATAGTACCAGTTGTTCTTGGAGGAGCCACATACCTCTGCCCGCGATTTATCTGGAGACCATAGCCCGGGCCGAATCGGGAGAGAGGTAATGTGGCCCCTCATTTTGTTGCCTAACTCGACTGACTTCATGGGCTCGCCGGCCCCAGGGGTGTCCTGTGGGCCGGAGCCGGCTCGCCGCAGATGAACACCGAATTCCAACCGTCGCGCGCTCCTCTGTCCGGCGTCCCTGTCAAATGGGGCAAGGTCATCGACAATGCCCGCTGCATCGCCTGTCACGCCTGCACCGTGGCCTGCAAGCAGGAGCACCGGGTCCCCTTGGGCGTGACCCGGACCTATGTGAAGCAGGTCGAGGTGGGGGCTTTCCCCCAGGTCAGGCGCCATTTCCAGGTCACGCGCTGCAACCAGTGCGACGATCCGCCCTGCGTGGAGGCGTGCCCGGTCACTGCCATGTTCCAGCGCCCCGATGGCATCGTCGACTTCGACCGGGAACGTTGCATCGGCTGCAAGGCTTGCATGGCGGCCTGTCCCTACGACGCCATTTATATCAACCCGAACAACCGTAGCGCCGAGAAGTGCAACTTCTGCGCCCACCGCATCGACCAGGGGCTGACGCCCGCCTGCGTGGCCGTCTGCCCGACCCAGGCCATCATCATCGGGGACCTGAACGACCCGGAGAGCGCGGTGGCCAGGATCACGGCCCGGGACAAGGTGGATGTGCGGAAGCCGGAGAAGGACACCCGACCCAAGCTGTTCTACCGGCAGGCGAGCGAGTATACGCTTCTACCTATGGCCGCGGTGTCGGCGCCCATCCAGGCGGCGGTGAACTGGGGCGGTGGCCCCGCCCAGCCACCCCGTCGCGCTGAGCCGCGTACTACGAACCCTCCTCCCTTCGCCACTCAAGCGCGTACCACGAACTCCCCTCCTCCCAATCCTGGAGCGGGTGTTGGGAACCGCGGACGGGCCGGGACCATGGTGGAAACCGCGGCGGCGGCGTTGCTGGCCTATGACACCCCTCATAGGGCGCCGTGGGACTGGAAGGTCACGGCCTATACCTGGACCAAGTCCATAGCCGCGGGCATATTCCTGGTCTTCGCATTCTTCTGGTGGCGGGAGGGCCCGCTGCCGGGGCCGTGGCCGCTCCTCGCTTCCGGTCTCTCAGGGCTCTTTCTGGCGATGACCGGGGCGCTCCTGATAGCCCATCTCTCCCACCCTGCCCGCTTCTGGTACATCCTGGCCCGTCCGCAGTGGCGCTCCTGGCTGGCCAGGGGCGCCTACATCATGGCGGGCTACGGGCTGCTCCTGGGAGGGTTTTTCCCGGCGGCCCTGGCCGGAGCGGAACTGCTGATGGATGCCCTGGTCGGGCCCGGCGCCATCCTCGCGCTCCTCTCCGCCGTCTTCACGGCCTTCTTGATGGGACAGTCCCGGGGGCGGGACCTCTGGCAGAACCCCCTGCTCCCGGCGCACTTCGCGGTGCACTCTGCGGCGGCGGGGCTGGCCGCGACGTTGTTGTTCGCCCCCTTGGCCGGGCTGGAGCCGGTGACGTGGAGCCTTGGGTGGGCCCTTGCTGGGGCCGGCGGCGTCAATTTACTCCTCTCGCTAAGCGAGCTGGCGATGCCCCTTCCCACCGCCGACGGGAAACGGGCGGTAGAGAGTTTGACGTTGGGGCGGCACGCCGGGGGTTATTGGGCCGGGATCGGCCTGAGCGGCCTGGCGCCCCTGGTTGCGATGGCGCTGGGCGCGGGTGGCGTGCCGGCGGGCGTGGCCGTCCTGGTGGGGCTGCTCCTCTACCAGCACGCCTACTTGCAGGCAGGACAATCGGTGCCATTGAGTTGAGGATGAAAGGCTGATTTCGACATCCTCTGAAGATGCACGCAAAGGACGGGACATGGACAACGGAGCCCTCTACGGCCAGGCGAATCTGATCGACCTGCCGCCTCCCTCCCTGTGGGACGACGTAGTGGAGCTGGACCCCGAGGCATGGCCGCGACGGGTGGAACGCCACTACCAGATAGTCCCCACGGTCTGCTTCAACTGCGAATCGGCCTGCGGGCTGCTGGCTTACGTCGATAAAGAGACCGGCGACGTCCGGAAGTTCGCCGGCCACCCCCTCCATCCGGGCAGCCTTGGACGCAACTGCGCCAAGGGGCCGGCGACTCTCAATCAGATCGAGAACCCCGATCGCATTCTGTACCCCCTGCGCCGGACCGGGGCGCGAGGGGAGGGGAAGTGGGAGCGGGTGTCCTGGGACCAGGTGCTGGACGACCTCGCGGGACGGATCCGGAATGCGATCCAAGAGAACCGTCTCGACGAAGTCGTCTACCATGTGGGCCGCCCGGGCGAGGACCTCTACACGGAGCGGGTGCTGACCGCGTGGGGCGTGGACGGCCACAACTCCCACACCAACGTCTGCTCCGCGGGCGCTAGAGCGGGCTACGCCTTCTGGATGGGGATGGACAGGCCCGACCCCGACCACGAGCACGCCCGCTTCATTCTCCTCATGAGCTCCCACCTGGAGTCGGGCCACTACTTTCAGCCCCACGCGCAGCGCATCGTCGGTGCCAAGGTCCAGGGGACCCGGGTCGCGGTGGTGGATACCCGCCTCTCCAATACCGCGTCCCAGGCCGACTACTGGCTGGCGCCCTGGCCCGGGACCGAAGCGGGCCTGCTCCTGGCGATGGCCAGCTACCTGATCCAGAACCGGCTCTATGACCGCGCGTTCCTGGAGCGCTGGGTCAACTGGCGGGAGCTGATGGAAGATGACGCATACCTTGGCTACCTCGTGAAACAGGGGCGCTTGCCGGAGGTCCCGGCTGACCGCTCCTTCGAAGGCTTCTTGCGGGTTCTGGAGCAACTCTACGGGCCGTACACCTTCGCCTGGGCCGAGGCGGAAACGGGCGTCCCTGCGACGCAGCTGGAGGCGGTGGCGCAGGAGATCGGGAGGGCCGGGACCGCCTTCGCGTCCCATATCTGGCGTAACGCTGCGGCGGGCAACCGGGGAGGCTGGATGATCGCCCGCTGCCTCCTCTTCCTCAACGTCCTCACGGGATCCGTGGCGACGAAGGGGGGGACCATCCCCAACTCCTGGGCCAAGTTCGTGCCCCGGCCCCCCACCTTGCCGGCGCCGGTCCCCTTCTGGAACGAGGTTCACTTCCCCCTGGAGTTCCCCCTCTCCTACTTCGAGATGAGCTTCTGCCTCCCGCACCTCCTCAAGCAGCGGGACAAGCGGCTGGAGGTCTACTTCACCCGGGTGTACAACCCCGTTTGGACCAACCCCGATGGCTTCTCCTGGATTGAGATGTTCCAGGAGCCCCAACGCATCGGCCTTCACGTCGCGCTGACCCCGGTCTGGAGCGAGACGGCCCAGTTCGCCGACTACGTCCTCCCCATGGGCATGGGGCCGGAGCGCCACGACCTGCACAGCTACGAGACCCACGCCTCCCAGTGGATCGGCTTCCGCCAGCCGGTATCAAGGGTGGCGAAAGAACGCCGGGGCCAGAAGGTGGAGTTCACCTACGAGGCGAACCCCGGCGAGGTGTGGGAGGAGAACGAGTTCTGGATCGAGCTCTCCTGGCGCATCGATCCCGATGGTTCGCTGGGCATCCGGCAGCATTTCCAATCTCCCTACCGACCCCACGAGAAGATCACCATCGAGGAGTACTACCGCTGGATCTTCGAGCATTCGGTTCCGGGCTTGCCCGACGCCGCGACTCGCGAAGGGCTCTCTCCCCTGGAGTACATGCGCCGCTACGGCGCGTTCGAGGTGACGAGGGACGTGTACGCCCAGCAGGAGAAGGAGCTGCCCCCCGCGGTGGTGCAACAGGCGGAGCGAGATGGGGGGTTCGCCTGGACCCGGGGCGCTCCGCCTCGGGTGAATTTCCGCCCGTACCCGGGGCCCTTCCTGGACGCCCAGCGACGCTTTCGCGTGGGCGTGGAAATGGGGGGGAAGGTGCTGGAAGGTTACCCTACGCCATCCGGGAGGTTGGAGTTTTTCTCCACCACCCTGCGGGATTGGGGCTGGCCCGAGTACGCTGTTCCTATCTACCCCCGCGGTGCCCAGGAGCGGCATAGCATGCAAGCCATCACGAGCCACGTCCACTGGTCGGCCATCGACCAGAGGAAGGAAGAATATCTGCTCCTGCCGACCTTCCGCTTGCCGACCCTGATCCACACCCGCACCAATGGCGCCAAGTGGCTCTACGAAACCGCCAACTGCAACCCGGTCTGGATCCATCCGGCCGATGCACAGCGGATGGGGGTGGAGACCGGGGACCTGGTGCAGGTGGAGACCGAGATCGGCCGGTTCGTAGACCGTGCCTGGGTCACGGAAGCCATCCGGCCCGGCGTCGTTGCCTGCTCTCACCACCTCGGCCGCTGGCGCCTCTTCGAAGACCACGGCAGTGACCGCTGGAACTCTGCCCTGGTGCGCCTCGAGCGGCCGGAGCCTCCTGGGAGCGCAGGCAGCTTGCCTGCCCCTGCGGGGGAAGCCATTGGGCATGGAGCGCAGGCACCCTCGCCTGCGGGGGAGATGGTTGCGTCCCACTGGCGCATGCGACAAATCCATGGTCCGCAGCCCTTCGAGAGCGAAGACCCCGACTCAGGCCGCATCTGGTGGAGCGACGGTGGCGTTCACCAGAACCTGGTCTTCCCTGTCCAACCAGACCCGGTGAGCGGCCAGCACTGCTGGCACCAGAAGGTGCGGGTAACCCGTGCGCCGGGCGGGGCCCGGTATGGGGACATCGAAGTCGACAGCAACAAGGCCTACGAAGTCTACCGGCGCTGGTTGGAGGCCACGAGGCCGGGCCCCGGCCCTGGGGGCTTCCGCCGTCCTTACTGGATGATGCGGCCGCTGAAGCCCGCGCTGGACAAGTACACGGTGTGACGCCAAGCCGTACCCAAAGGGAAGAAAGGAGACCGGTCCATGCTGCTCATCGACAACCCCACGGTGGAGAAGGTCCTCGCTATGCAGGACTGCATCCAGATACAGGAGGAGGCGTTCCTGGGGCTGGCCACTGGCGCTTCGGTGCACCGGCCGCGGGTGGACGTGTACGTCCCGACGGACAAGGAGCCGGAAGGCTACTGGCGCTGGGGCACCATGGAGGGCGCGAGCAAGGACCTGGGGGTCTTCGCAATCAGGATGAAGTCAGACGTGGTCACCTGGCCCCGGCATGACGATGGCACCTCCACCGAAGAGAAGTACTGCGTCGAGCCTGGGGCGTATTGCGGCCTGATCATGCTCTTCAGCACCCGCGACGGGGCGCCCCTGGCCATCATTAACGATGGCTATCTGCAGCACGCCCGCGTCGGGGGTGGCGCCGGGTTGGGGGCGAAATATCTGGCTCGAGAGGACGCCCACGTGGTGGGAATGATCGGTTCGGGTGGCATGGCCCGCAGCTACCTCCAGGCCTTCGCGTGCGTGCGGGACATTCAGAAGGTGCGAGTCTACAGTCCCAACCCGGCACACCGGGAGGCCTACGCGCAGGAGATGAGCAGGCAGCTGGACATCGAGGTGGTCCCCGTGGCCGACGCCGAGCAGGCGGTACGGGGGGCCGACATCGTCTCAACCTGTACCGACAGCAACCTTCCCGTGATCGAGGCGGAATGGCTGGAGCCGGGGATGCACGTCACCAACCTGGGCGGAGCGGAACTACCGGAAGGCGTGTTCTCCCGGGCGGACATCATTGTGCGCCAGGGGGTGGGGGGCTTGCCGGTGCCCGAGGGGAACGAGCGTATCCAGGCGGGCCGCGGCCACAGCCCGGCCGCCTACATCGCCGGCACTGAGGAGGAGATGAAACGGCTGCCGCCGCCCATGGGCCGCCAGTTCTTCAGCGCGGGACGCTACCCGAGCTTCGTGGATCTGGCCAAGGGTGAGGTCCGGCGGGCCAGCCGGGACCAGATCACCCTGTACCTGAACGGAGGCAACCAGGGACTCCAATTCGCCGCGGTGGGGGCCCTGGTCTATAACAAGTGCCGGGAGCAGGAGCTGGGCAGGCCGCTGCCCACGGAGTGGTTCCTGCAAGACATCCGTGACTGACGGCATGGGTGATGCGGCCCGGAAGACTGTCTGTGCCGGAGGTGAGTCACTTGGAACCAGAGCCCTCTATTACACCCGAGCGGTTTTCCCAGGGCCGGACCTTTGAGGAGTACCTCGGCAGCGAGGCAAACCTGCAGCGGGAAGGATCGGACGGCGGCCGGCGCCGTG
>CAZPYZ010000203.1:0-7326 GCA_964590215.1 uncultured Dehalococcoidia bacterium
TCCACGACCAAGCCTCGCTGAGCGGGCTGCACCACGCGATGTCGATGACGGTGTTGCTGCAGAAGGTCAAGTGGGCGGAGCAGCAGGGCTACGACGCGGTCATCCAGAGCAATACCTTCGACCCGGGCGTCGAGGAAATGCGCCTCGCGGTGAGCATCCCCGTCATCCCCACCTTCCGCACCACCCTCCACGTCGCAACCATGATGGCCGACCGCATCGGCATCACGGTCCCCTTCGAGGGCCACGTGGGCTACACCTGGAAGATCCTGCGGGGGTATGGCATGGAACACTTCGTGAAGGCCATCTACCCCATCGGCATGTATCCGGGCACGATGAAGAGCGAGCGGGAGCTGCGGGACACCATGGTGCAGGTCATGCAGGACCTGGTCCGGGATCACAAGCCTGAGGCCATCATCCCGCTGGGCGGAGCCCTCGCGCCGAACATCGTGGACCCCAAGGACCTCGAGCAGCAGTGCGGGGTGCCGGTGCTGAACACCAAAGCCATCGCGATCCGGGTCGCCGAGATGTGCGTCACCCTCGGCTTGGCCCAGAGCCCCATCGCCTACCCCCATGGCAAGCTTTCGTACGAGGACTTCTTCTTGCCCGCTCATCCGCAGTAGTAGAATGACACTTCGACCTGCGAGGAGGCCAGGATGACACAGCCAGTCACGCCCAGGTACAAGGTGGGGTCCATCGGCGCGAGGAGCCTGCAGCGGACGATGGATAGGGAACAAATACGCAACCAAAACATGCGGTCCGAGCGGCTGGTGCCTCTGGACGTCGTGTACATCCGCGCCGGACTCGATATCCCCGACTACACCCCGGAGGGGGTCCAGGAGGGGTTCAGCCGCTACTGGCAGTGTGTGGACCAGGTGATGCAAGAGAAACCGGACCGCATCGGCTGGGGCGGCCTTCCCCTATCGCCGCAGCTGGGCAGGCCGCGGTGCCTCGAATTGATCGAGGAGACGGCGCAAAAGACCGGCATACCGGCAGGGTCGGACGCGGAGTCGGTCATCGCCGCCCTGAAGCACCTGGGCACGGGCCGGGTCGCGGTGGCGAGCCGCTGGGCCGACGGGCTCAACCAGGCCCTGGTGCGTTACCTGAACCATGGCGGAATAGAAGTGCTGGCCATCACCACGGCGAATCAGATGGTCCATCAGGCCGACGCCATGTCCCTGGACGCGGGCATCAAGATGGTGTTCGAGTTGAGCCGGCGCGCCATGAAGGAAGCGCCGCAGGCGGAGGCGTTGATCGTGCCTGGCGGCGCCTGGCGCAGCCTTGGGTGTCTGCCAGTGCTGGAAGAAGATTTCGGGATCCCGGTGGTCAGCAACGGCACCGCCCAGGTCTGGTCCCTCATCCACGATGGCGTTGCGCCGCCTCTCAAGGGCTGGACGCGGCTCCTGGCGAGGCCATAAGGGACGCGGAGGGATCCCCCACCGGCCCCACCCCCTTATCCGTCTCCTCCCAGACCATTGCCTTCCTGAATCTGCCGGGATTCCATGCCCACAATCCCCCATCTGGTGGGGTCAGGCTTTCAGCCTGCCCGAGACTACGCAGGCTGGAAAGCCTGCGCCACCAAATCGGTGCGCGAGTGGACGCCTGGCTAACCTCAAAGGTGGTGGATCACGGCTGCGATATTGTGTTGCGCAGCTCGCAAAACCCACATTATTTTAGCGACGTAAGATAGAAGGGAGGAATATCCGCAAGGCTATTATCCGTATCATCGATGCGGAAGAAGGTCGCATCGAAGGGCGGTTCGAGACCGGCGGGAGCCAGGACCGGGCGGCAGTGGCGCGCCGCAACCGGGACCTGGCGGACGCCGCGTTCGATCTTCTGCGGCACGATCGTCGCTGGGACGTTCCGGTCTGGGACCTCGCTATCCGCCTCTTGGCCCGGGGATCTTACCGCGGCGAACCGGCGCCAATGCCGCTGGCGGCGGTCCTCGCCTCCGATGCCCGCTTCCTCGACGCAGGGCTCGACATGTGGACGATGGCTGAGGCGGTCACCCCTGAACTGGAAGCGGACATCCAGCGGCGGAAGCAATTTGGAGGCGAGTTGCGGTCGTATGGTGAACAGCGGTTTCCCCACAGAGCTGCTAAGGAGAGAACTCTCGCTGACGTGGTTGCCGCCGTGGCGGGACGTTCCTTTGAATCCAAGGGCGAGTTGGACCGCTTCCTGCAGGACCTTCTCGCCACGGGAGGCCCTCCCTACGCGCGTCCGAGAACACCGTTGGAGGAGGCGCAGGACCTGGTGTACGCCGCCTGGGACGCATCCAGCCAGGCAGAACGCATCCGGCTGGCCCGACAGGCGCTGCGGTGCGCACCGGACTGCGCCAACGCCTACGTGCTCCTGGCCGAAGAAGCGGCCCGGACGCTGGTGGAAGCGGCGGGCCTCTACGGGCAGGGCGTCGCCGCTGGAGAACGGGCCTTGGGGCCAGCTCTTTTCGAGCGGGAGGCAAGCCACTTCTGGGGGATCCTGGAAACCAGGCCTTACATGCGGGCGCGTCTGGGACTGGCCATGACTCTCTGGGAACTGGGGCAGCGTCGTGACCTACCGGGGCGTCAGCCGGAACGACCCGTGCCCCTGCAATAGCGGCAAAAAGTACAAGCTGTGTCACGGCCGCTGACCTGCCTTCGCCAAACGCCGACGGCAGCCGTCCGATGTGATTCCCGGTCTGGCGCCATCCGGTCACCTGCAAAAGCGTTCAACAACCGCGCCGTCAGGGTTGCTGAGGCTTCATCCTACCCGCAGGTTCACCGAATGACACCATCGACGATATACATGTTGAGGGCGTCCTCCGGCAATCCGAGCACTTCACTGAAGACGTAATCGTTGTGCTCCCCCAAGAGGGGCGCCCGCTCCCGTGTTTTCATGGGCGTGTCCGATAGGCGAAATCCCCACGCTTCGGTAAGAAACGGCCCCGCCTCCGGGTGATCGACGTACAGCCAGTGCTCCCGGCTCTTCAGCTGCGGGTCCTTGAACAGCAGGTCCTCCGGGTTGCTCACCACCGCCGCAGCAATGCCCTGGCCTTGCAGAAGTCGCATCACGTCTTCCGCCGCCCGCCCCTCCGTCCACTCACCGACGATCGAGTCCAGCTCTTCGGCATGTTGCTGCCGTCCCAGCAGTGTGGCGAAACGGGGATCCGAGAGACGGACATCATTGAGCAGCGCAGAGAACCGCCGCCACTCGTCGTCGCCCTGCACGCTTACCGCGATCCAGCGCTCCGCTCCCAGGCAGGGATAAACCCCATTGGGAGCACACTCCGGCTGCCGGTTCCCCCGGCGTACCGGGCTGCGTCCGTTTGCGGTGTACTCCAGGACGGCCGTCCCCATGTAGTTGATGGTGGACTCGTACTGGGAGACCTCGATGTATTGACCTTGACCGGCACGGGCCCGGTGATGAAGGGCGGAGAGCACGGCCACCATGGCATGGAAGGGATTGCAACTTGTATCGGGATGGGACCAGGGAGAGGGGCTGACCGGAGGGCGGTCCGGGTAGCCTGAGATGGCGTTCAAGCCTGCCATGGCCTGGATGCCCCAGCTCAACCCGCCGTAAAAGCTCCGAGGGCCTTCACCCATGGTGGGCATCTGGACCACGATGATCTCGGGATTCGCCTCCCGCAGCCTTGGGTACGTCAGCCCCCATTTCTCGGTCACAGCCGGCCGCAGATTGTCGACGACGACGTCGCTCAGGGCGGCCAGGCAGAGGAACAGCGCCACGCCCTCCTTCTGGTTCAGGTCGATGGTAATGCTGCGAGCATTGGTGCCGAATTTGTTGTGGAAATAGCCTGTGTTGAGGCTGGTGCTGCCCTCCGGGCGAGTCATCCGGCTGCCGCCTCCGCTGAGGATGTAGGACTCCGACTCTATCTTGAGGACTTCCGCGCCGAAATCGGACAGCAGTTGCGTCACCAGAGGCCCGGCCGCCAATTGCGATAGGTCGAGCACCCGCAGCCCGGCCAGAGGCAGCGCCGGCATCAGATAGCCCCCGCCTGCTTCAGCGCAAGCAGCTCTTCCCGGCTGAGGCCCAGCTCGCCGTGGTACACCTCCAGGTTGTGTTCGCCGATGGCGGGCGCGGGCCGGCGCACCGCCCAGGGCGTTTCCCCCAGCCGGAATGGGGCTCCGGGGAGCCGCAGGGTCTGACCGTTGCGGGGGACGTCCACGAAGAACTGCCGGGCGGCCAGCTGGGGGTCCCCCGCGATGTCCTCGGCCGTGTACACGGCGCCCACGATCAGGCCATTGCGCTGGCCTTGGTCCATCAGTTCCTCTTTGGTGAGGATCAGGAAGAAGGCCCGGAAGACGTCATCGATGTGCTGGGCGTTGCGCCGCCGGTAGTCGAAGTTCTCGTAGGCAGGATCGATGAGATCCTGGGCCATCCCTGCGGTTTGAATCCACGCGAGAGCCCGCTGCCACACTCCCTGCCGGGCCCGCAGCCGGACGTCCGCGTAGCCGTCCTTGCAGGGGAAAACGCCTTGCAGCGCGCCACGGTGGATGTCCCCGCCCCGTCCTTCATATTCGCCGGTCTGGGCAAACACTGGCATGCGGGTCAGCATGCACATGGGGAGACACTCCTGCATGGAAACGTCAATCTGCTGGCCCTGGCCGCTCCAGAGACGTGCGTGGAGGGCCAGGAGGGTCGCGGCCGCCGCCTGGGCCCCCGTCTGGTGATACGCCTGATTGGCTCCCATGTTGACTGGCGGGCGGTCGGGCCAGCCGCATTCGTAGAGAAGGCCACCCGCGGCCATCCCCGTGAGGTCCGTGGCCTGGTAGTCTCGGTAGGGCCCCGCCAGACCATACGCGGTGATGGAGGTGACGATGAGCCGGGGGTTCAGCTCGTGAAGTTGCTCGTAACCCAGGCCGATCCCCTCCAGGTACCCTGGGGCGAAGGTCTCCACCAGCACGTCGGCTCTGGCGGCCAGGCGGCGCAACAACTCCCGCCCATCTGCTGTCTCCAGGTTTAACGTGACGCCGCGCTTGCTGGTGTTGAAGTGGAGCCAGTAGAGGCTCAGCTCCCGGTCCGGGACATCTCCCAGGAACGGGCCCAGGTCCCGCACCCTGTCGCCCCCCGGCGGTTCGATCCGGACTACGTCCGCCCCGAGGTCGGCGAGGAGCTTGGTACAGTAGACTCCCATGGGGCCCGCCAGGTCCAGGACACGGACCCCAGCGAGGGCGCTCGGAACTTGGTCCATGGCTCCTCTGACAGCTCGTGGTTGTACGCCCGGCAGGGTACACTACTCACGGCAATCCCATCAAACGGATGGGAGGGAGCGGCGGCCTGGCGCGACGCTACCACAACACGTCGGTACGTAGGAGATTGCCAACGCAGGTCGGTTCACTCAGTCGCCTCAAAACCAAGTTAGACTACCGCAACCTGGGCGAACGCCCTGGCCCGGGGGTAGCGTCAGCACTGGCCGCTGGCACCCTCCTTCAGAGCAGGGGTGGACAGCCCGACCGGAGTAGGAACACCCAACAAGAAACCCCCTCCTGAAGGGGGCGTTAAGCACGAAAGTGGCGACCCCGATGGGATTCGAACCCACGATCTCCACCGTGACAGGGTGGCATGTTAGGCCGCTACACCACGGGGCCGTGCACGTATTCTACAGGCACGGACGGCACCCCGTCAAAGCGGCTGAAACGGTGTTCTGTAGCACGTTTGTAGCAGCATGCAGCAGGAACCGGGGGCATGGAAGGAGGTTTCACCAAGCACGCGGTCAGTCACTACTGAGGATCCTTACCGGCCCGGCGTGCGCGGCCTACCCAGCAACGAGCCAACCATTCCACCGCCGACACTCGCCGTGGGGAGCCCCAGGCGACGTGCCTGCAGTCGGACGATTAAGGGCCCGACCTCGCCTCACAACCCCATCCCCTGAGCCACCAGCTCTCTGTGGTAATCGCCGTCTCCGTACAGGAGCTCGGCCGCCTTCGCCCGCCGGTAGTACATCTGCATGTTGTGGTCCATCATGTAGGCGACGCCGCCGTGCACCTGGTGCCCCGACGCGGTCACCCTGCGATAGGCCTCCCCGGTCCAGGCCTTGGCGATGGCCACCTCCTGGTCCGCCGGAAGCCCCTCGCTAAAGCGCCAGGCGGCGTTGTAGGTCACGAAGCGCATGCCGTCGCAGTCCACCGCCATGTCGGCGCAGCGATGGGACACCGCTTGAAAGGCGCCGATGGGCCGGCCGAACTGGACCCGGTTCTTGGCGTAGTCGACGGTCATCTCTAGCACGTACTCCGCGCCGCCCACGGACCAGACGCAGACCAGGATCTTGGCCCGGTCCAGCCACTTCTGGATCGCGGGCCAGGCGCCGTCCACGGTTCCGACCACGGCATCCCCGGGGACCGCCACGTCGTCGAAGACGATCTCGCACTGACGGTCCGACGCGATGGTGTCCAGTACCGTGATCGCAACGCCGCGCGCGCGAGGGTCGACCGCGAAGACGGTGAGCCCATCGTGTTTGCCGGTGGCTGGGTTGGTGCGCGCAACCACCAGCAGCAGGTCGGCGATGTGTGCGTTGGACACAAACAGCTTGGTGCCCTTTAGTACGAAGCCATTCCCAGCGCGCGCCGCCGCCAGATTGACGTGGTCTGGGTCGTAGCTGGCGGAAGGCTCGGTATAGGCGACTGTGGTGATGAGGTCGCCCCGGGCCATCTGGGGCAGGTAGCGGGCCCGCTGCTCCTCCGACCCAAGGTCCATCAACAGATACTCGGACAAGACGAGGTCCTGGAACGGGCCGGGCGCCAGCGCCCGGCCCATCTCTTCATGCAGGACGCAGAGATCAAGAAAGCTCGCGCCGGCCCCACCGTACTGAGCCGGGAGCACCATGCCCAACCACCCCTGCTGCGCCATGCGCAGCCACAGGTCCTTCGAGTAGCCCGCAGGCTCCGCCTCGCAGGCGCGCACCAGGCTGGGAGGACACTCCTTCTCCAAGAACTCGCGCGCGCCCCGCTTCAACATCTCCTGCATCTCGTTCAAACCCAGGTCCATGACCCCTCCCTTCCTCCCCGTTTCACCGCAGAGATCGCGGAGAACGCAGAGGTCTTTTTTTGAACCCCCAACCGCCCCCTATGGTTAATACGGAGGGCACTGGTTCGGCGGGCTCAAGGTAAACTCCGGTCAAGAGACTTATGAATGAGTCCCCCCTCCCCTTCCCGACAGCTGAGGACGCGGAGTTCTTACAAATACCTTTTTGAATCTCTCTGCGTTCTCCGCGTGGTCTGCGGTGAATCTAGCGGGGGAGGCCAAGGCCCCGCCCCGCGATGATGTTCCGGTTGACCTCGGAGGTCCCCTGGCCGATGGTGTGATACACGCTGTTCAGATAGAAGCCCTCAGCCC
>CAZPYZ010000204.1:0-7325 GCA_964590215.1 uncultured Dehalococcoidia bacterium
TGGTCGTCTATCCCCTCCACGGTCATGAGGTACGCGTCCTCGTGGTTATCGGAATAGTAGCCCCGCCTGACGCCCACCTTCCTGAACCCAAACTCTTCGTAGAGGGCCTGGGCGGGCCTGTTGGAGGCCCGCACTTCCAGGGTCATCATCGTCGTCTGCCGTTCCAGGGCAAGAGCAAGGCAGACCTTCATGAGCTCTCTGGCGATGCCCCGACGTCGCTCTTCGGCTCGTACGGCGATGCTGGTGAGGTGGGCCTCATCCACCACGAACCAGAGACCTGCGTAGCCGAGAATGGTCTCCTTCTCACCATTGGCGCGGCAGGCCACCAGATAAGCGGCCACTTTGTTCGCCAGTTCCCGGGCGAAGGGCGTGGTGATCCCCTCGCTGGCAAAGGCCTCTCGCTCAAGGGAGACCACCTCCGGGATATCGGCCGGGAGCATGCGCCGGACGTAGACAGCGCCCATGGTGCGGTGTCGCCGGCGGCTCAGGACACGCCTAAGCGTCGTTTCCACGCGTCCAGGGCGTCCCGGCACGACCGGAACGCGATCTCGTCCGGGATGGCGTCGGGCTTGAACCAGCCTACCGCTGAGGCGTCGCTGCCTGGGCGCAACAGGCCGCCGACCGGCCTGGCCATGTAATAGAGGTTCATGGTCGAGTCCTCTAGGGAGCCATAGGGATACCCGGCAATGAAGATGCCCAGCAGTTCGAGGATCTCCACCTCCAGCCCCGTTTCCTCCCGCACTTCGCGCCGGGCGCCCTCTTCCGGGTGTTCACGCGACTCCAGGAACCCGCCGGGGATGTCCCAACAGCCCTTGTGAGGCTCGACGCCGCGCTGGACTAACAGGATCTTGCCCTCCGCAACGACCAGGGCATTGCCGCTGGGGATCGGGTTGCGGTAAAGGGTGAACCCGCAGGCCACGCATCCAAGGCGCTTGTGCCCCTCGGCGTCCTCGGTGACGGCCAGGGAAGCGGCGCAAACCGGGCAGTAGCGGTACTCTGACATGACTGTCAGCCCCGCAAGGGCGGGTGAGGCGGTAAGATCTCACCTTTGGCCACGCTCCGGGGGAGCACCACCCCGGCATGAAAATGCGCAGCCAGCGCGGCCCTCACCCTAACCCTCTCCCAGAGGGAGAGGGGACTGCCCCATGGACCTTTGGGGGGTGCGGAGTCTGTCCTGCGCATTGATCTCTTCGATATTAGGGCTCTCGCCTGGGTCCACCGTCGTGCCGAACCAGGCGTCCAGAATCTCCTTGGCCACGGTCTCTGAGGTGAGGCGAAGGCTCATGCAGAGGACGTTGGCATCATTCCAACGGCGTGCGCCGCGGCCAGTCTCGGGATCGGTGCACAGGGCAGCGCGGACCCCAGGAACCTTGTTGGCTGCGATGCTGACGCCAGTGCCGGTCCAACAGAAGAGAACCCCTTGCTCACAGGCGCCGGAAGCCACAGCCTCGCCGACCTGCCGGGCAACAATGGGCCAGGGGGCTTCCTCGCCTTTCAGCGGACCGAAGAGGTGGACCTGGTGGCTGCGCTGGCGCAGATCCTCTATCACGCTGTCCGTTAGGTGGGTCCGTTCGTCACTCCCTACTGCGAGCCGCATTTCATTCTGCTCTAACGAGCCTCCTCCTCACACTGACGGGATCCTAGTACGTAGCCAGTGAACCTGAAAGCCCGCTGGACGTAGTACGTGGTGCGTCGTGAGTAGGGAACGGCTCCCACCTACTCACCACTCCCTACGCACTACTCACAACGTGAACATACCGGAGCGTTGAGGCTGGGCGCCGACAAGCACCCTGAAGTCTGAACTCGTACCGGCAAGCGCTTACCACCATACCGTCTCGTCCAGGCCTTCACGGCTGTCCGCCATCGGATTCTGCCACAGCCCGGTGCTGAGGTACTTCCAGCCCCCATCGGCGAAGAGCAGGACGACATTCCCCCGCTCCATCCGCTGGGCCCACTTCAGTGCCCCGTAGAGGACGGCGCCCGAGGAGAGCCCGCCGAAGAGGCCCTCGCGCCGGGCCAGCTCCCTGGTCCAGAAGAAGGCCTCCCGGGCCTGGACCAGGATCTTGCCGTCCAGCTGTTCCAGGTCCAGGATGGCGGGGATGAATCCGTCCTGAAGGGTCTTGAGGCCCTGCACCCGCTCCCCGGGGTGGGGCTCGACCGCGACCAGCTTGACTCGCGGGTTTTCCTCTCTCAGGCGTCTCCCGACCCCCGTGATGGTGCCACCGGTACCCATGCCGGATACGAAAACGTCCACATTAGGACAGGCCTCCAAGATCTCGACACCCGTCGTCATGTAGTGTGCTTGCACGTTAGCAGGATTCCCGAACTGGTCCGTCAAAAAATAATGGCCCGTGCCGGCGAGCTGTCTGGACATGGCTATTGCACCGCGGGTGCCCTGGTCCGCCGGCCCCCACAAGACTTTCGCCCCGTGGGCCTCCAACAACTCTCGGATCTCAGGCATAGCGTTGTCCGGCACCACCACGTGGACCGGGTAGCGCTTACGCCGGGCGGCCATGGCCAAGGCGATGCCGGTGTTGCCTGTAGTGGCTTCCAGCACGGTCATTCCTGGCTTGAGCCGCCCGTCACGCTCCGCCTCTTCCAGCATGAACCAGGCAATGCGGTCCTTGACGCTGCCCGTCGGGTTGAACCACTCCAGCTTGGCGAAGAAACGAACGCCTGGCTTCGGGCTGAGGGCCGGCAACTCGACCAAGGGCGTGTAGCCGATCCGGGCCAGCAACGGGTCCGTAACACGCGAGTCCAAGGTCCAAGGTCCAAGGTCCAAGGTTCTCCGATCCCCGGTCAACTTTGGACCTTGACCTTTGGACTTTGGACTTCTCGCAAGAAGTCTCGGACGAGGGCAGCTACATGAGGGGCCCGCTCCACGGCGGGGTCATGCCCTGTGTTCGCGAGGATGTGCACCTCGCAGGTGGGGATCAGTTGCTGCGCGACCTGCGCGTGAGCGACGGGAAGCACCCGATCTCGGTCTCCCCAGAGGACCAAAGTCGGGCAGGTGAGCTCCCGGAGGCGGTCGCGCGCGACCAGGGAGGGCCGGAGCCCCTGCAGGCTAAGGGCATTGCCCAGAGCGCTTCGCAGGGCAGCTTGCGCGCCCGGTAGCCCCCGGACCCGGCAATATTCCTCAACCAGATCGGCAGTGATCCAGGACGGATCGGCGAAATTCCAGCAAAGGCTGCGCTGCACCAGCCAGGGCCACGGCGCGGTGCTTATCAGCCCCACCAAGGGCAGCGAGGCCAGGCGCAGGCCCCAGTTGACCTCTGGCCCCAGACCGGCCGGGGCCACCAGCACGAGGCGGCCCACACGCGCTGGATGCCGAAGCGCGGTGTGGAGAGCGACCAGGCCACCCGCCGACGTGCCCATGAAGTCGGCCTGGTGCAGACCGAGGGCATCGAGAAAGCCCACCGTGGCCGCCACCGCGTAATCGAGGTCGTAGTTGCGGCGTGGCTTATCGGAGTCCCCCTGACCGGGAAGGTCGAGGGCCAGCACCCGGAAGTCCTCGGAAAGCAGGGGCAAGATCTGGCCCCAGGAGCACACCGTAGAACTGGCCAGGCCGGGGAGCAGGACGAGGGGTGGGGTCCCAAACCCAGATTCCAGGTAGTGGAGGCGGACGCCCTCGACATGAGCGTAGCGGGCCGTGGGGGAGATCGCTGCAACGGCAGGACGGCTCATTGGTCTCCTCGGATGGGGCCAAGGTATGCTCGCGGCTCGCCTGCGACGGCGGTGACGGGCACCGGTTGATGACCTGCAGTGATTCCGGCGCCGTTGCTGAGTTCCATCTCGAGCGGCCCATTGCGAAAAGTTGCAGGAGGTCGCCCTGTGCTCAACGCGAGCAGCGCACCAATGGGCCCGGGCAGGTCCTGGGCCACCCGGTCTCGGTCCATGCCTTGCCACAGGTCACAGTAGAGCAAGTACATTGCCGGAACCAGGGTCAGCCGCACCAGCTGCAGCGCCACGCCGGTGAGCTGAGGCAATACTTCAGGATCGGCTGGCCAAGGGATCACCCCTGCGGCGATGGGGCCGGCCAGCAGGGCGATGGGCAGGCCGGAGGGCAGGGACGAAACCAGCAGGGTTGACACGACGATGGGGAAGTGGCGCCTGCTCAAACGCCAAGACTCCCAGGCCGCGAGGGTGCCGGGCAAGTCCCCATGCACCGCCAGGAAGGGCGCGAGGACCGTTCGGGAATGCAGGAACACCGCGAGCAGCAGGAGGGCGAGGGGCCAGAGGAAGGACATCGCCGCGCCCAGCAGGCCAGGTGGCTCGCCGACGCCGTCCACGAGGCCAGGGAGCAGCAGCAGGGTCCCCACGGGCACCCAGAAAACGACGCTGGTGTGGGCGTTGGTCCAGAGGTAGCGGGGCAGCCAGGGCAGGGCGCGGCGGGTGACCCGCCAGGCGGAAGCCCGTTCTCCCTCATGGACCGCGCTCACCGCCATCATGAAAACCACCGGCGCCACCACCGTCGTGAGCGATTGCAGCAAGAAAAGGACGGGAGCTTGCCAGGTCTCACCCTGCCCGGTCGCCGCGACCAGGCCTGCCGCCACGAGGGCCGGGATCGAGAAGAGCGCCGCGATTTGGATGAACAAGGCCGGCTGCTGGCCCGCCATGGCAAGACCCCGAACAAGATAGCCAAAGCCCTGTCGCGGGGCCGACGCGCTTGCCTGGGGCGCCGTCCAGAGGCCTTCTGAGGGCCAGTCAAGGCCCGTGTGCCTCACGGGCCGTATCCCGTGAGCTCAACGTAGCCCAGGCCAGAGATCGGTCCCTCGCGGGAAACCCCAGATACGACGACCTCCCCCTCCCAGTAGCTCCGGTTGACCGAGGCCGTCGTCACCATCTCCTGGTCCGGGATTACTGGGTCGAGGCGTAAGTCCAATCCCTTTGCGGGGACTTTCAGATGCCAGCCCATGGGATAGACGGCGCCGGTGACGGGGCTCGTCCAACGGTCGAGGCTGCGGATGCTGAAAGCATCGCCGGGCACGTGGGTCTGCTCTCCTGCTGGGCTAACGAGGGTGCCGTAGGCAAGCACGACGCCACCACCGCCGTCTCGCACGATGGAGACCATCACGTCGGTCCCATCGTTCAACTGAAGCCCGTACCAGTCCCATCCACCTCCACCCTGAAGCGTGAAGTCACCCCACTGATGGTCCATCCAGGCCTCGCCGGTGACCGCTATGGGAACACCATGGTCTACCAGGCTCCCGGACGCGGCCAACCGGGTGCGGGAATAGTAGTAAGACATCTCCGTCGGGCCCACTCCCACATAGCCATGCTCACCGTGAAGCACCGGCGGTTTCGACTCGTGAAGCTCCAGGGCGAGAGAGTAGCTAGCCGTGGCACCATGGAGGGTGTCACGACCGCCGCCGCCGCGTGCCCCGATACCACCCACCGCAAGCTGGAATGTCCCCGGCTCGCTGGGTTGCGACTCTGGCAGGCTGAGGTCCTCCGCGAACTGGAACGCGTGACGCTGGCGGTCCGTCACGGCTACGTGGGCAGCGTACCCCGCCCGGCCGCCGCGTCCAGCCCGCTTGAACACGACCAGCTCGAACCCATAGCGCTGGCCTTCGTCACCCTGGAGATGCCCGTTGTAATACCACCACTCGGTGAGGACGTCGTGGGGCCCATCGTCCTCGGGAAAAGCGATCGCCCTGGGTGCAGTAAGGGTGCCCGCGGCTGAAGGGACCCCTCCACTGTCCCGAGGGGAGCCAGCCGCGGTGATCTCCACGTCTGGCTTGGGAACGGGAGTGGATGGGGACGTACAAGCCAGGCCCGCGACCAGGGCGAGCCAGACCACCAGGCGCATCACAGGTTCATTCTATACCCCTGATACCGCCGGGTCCGGGTGTCCCGCTGGAGGGTAACTGTTCACAGTGAACACGTACGCTGGAGGGCGTCTGCCTCCTCCGAAGATTCCTGAAAATGGCTTTTTGCCGGCGAGGCGATAGTCACGACCGATCTTCCCACCGGTGAGGACTTCCTGCTTGACGCAGCGGCGGGCCGTCGCGTCGCGAAGGGTCAGGATTTCGCAGGTTTATTCGAGGGTGCAGACCGCGTGGGGAGGGTTTTTCGAGTCTTTCGGTCGATTCGCCCTCCGCTTATAGCCTGTCAATGCTCTCGGTTAGCCTATCAGCAGCGCTTGTTGTTGGAAATTGTTTTGCAAAAAACGCTTACCGCGGAAATTATTGGTCCAATCCGGCCTTTCCACAGTGCTGCTGGCGGACGGCGCGTTTGGCATACAGGCAGTATAGCACATTTGTACTGAGGCAAGGGGTGTGACGTTTTGCGAGTGCCTATGAAAATGGAGAGCGGGGGGCCCCCCATCAGATGAACGAAATCACAGCGGGCAAGGACTCACGGGCTCGGCGGGTGTGCGTCTAAGAAAAGGACCCCGCGGGAGCGAGGTCCTCAGAGGTTTCGGCCGGCCTGTCTACAAGACCCGATAGAGGATCTGCTCCCGGATCTCCTTGACCGTCTCCTGGGCCCAGTGCATCTGCACGCCGGCCCGGCGTTCCCGCACGATCTTGGTGCGCTCCTCGTCGCTGAGGCCCTGCTTCGCCAGCTCTTCGTTCAGATCGGCCATGAACTTGTAACGGGCGACGGGCCCCTCGATGAAGTGGCCCAACTCCTTCCAGTCCTTATCGAAAAAGACGAACACCGGGATGGACTCGAACTGGTGGCGCCACATGTACTCGGCCATGAGGTCTTTGTTCTCGTCCCGGGGGAAGATGCGCAGCTCCATCCCCGCCGCCTCGGCCACCCTGGCGATGACGGGGATACCCCGCACGACATCCGGGCACCAGTCCTCCCCGATGGCGACGATTTTCACGCCGCCCTTCTTGGCGTTGAACCTCTTGTAGAACTCGACCTCCTGGGGGTCGACCTTGAACTGATCGTAGAACTCCTGGAAACGTTCCTTGTTGGCCTGGATGGACTTGGAGTAGCTCTCCCAGGTGTGGCCCGTGGCGAAGCGCTCCGGAGTCATCACTTGCTTGGCTGCGACGGTGGTCATAGGCTTCCCCCTCCTGTATGCCTGCCCCCTCGCCAGCACGGGTCCGGTGGCGCGCAGGCGCCGGAGGATCGTGACGGTCTCGGGCAGGGTGCGAATATAGCATCCCAGTCTAGCATGGGCCCCGTCCCCACGACCAACCTTGTACCTGTTCACAGTTCCAGTTGTAGTGCAGGAGGAAGCGACGGCCGAGCCGAGACCGAAACCCTTTGCGATCTCGAAGCAGGTGGTATGGGAGGCATACTACGGCCACCTCTGAGCCGGGACCGAGCGTACCGGCTCCTGCGGCGGGTCCACCGCCAGGAGCCTACCC
>CAZPYZ010000205.1:0-7307 GCA_964590215.1 uncultured Dehalococcoidia bacterium
GGACGCGTTTCAGGTGGACCCGGAGGAGACCAAAGCCCAATGGGAAGAAGCCATCGCCATGATTCCTCGAATGTGGACCGAAGACCCCTTCTCCCATGAGGGGCGCTTCTACCAGATCCCGGCCCGGTCGGTGATTCCCAAGCCGGTCCAGAAGCCTCACCCACCGCTGTGGGTGGCCTGCAGCCAGCCCGACAGCTTCAGGGCCGCGGGGGAGATGGGCCTGGGGGTGCTCTGCTTCAACCTGGGCGGGCACGAACAAATGGTCGAGCGCATCGGGATGTACCGGGAGGGGCTGAAGCACGCCAAGCCGGTGGGGTGCTTCGTCAACAACCAGGTGGCAGCCATGTGCCTGATCCACTGCGCGGAAGACGATGAGGAAGCCTGTCGGGTCGCCGGACCCGAGGGCGTGTGGTTCGTGAACATGGCGGCGAACCTCTACACGCCCTGGCAGGGGCGCGACGTGCCTGATTCCTACAAGTACGCGGTGTCGGCGGTGCAGGTGGAGCGGGTGGAGAAGACCCTTCAAGACCATATCCAGTCGGGCGCGTTCGCCATGGGCACCCCCGATACCGTCATCAAGGTGCTCCAGAAGTACCAGCAGGCGGGAGTGGACCAGGTGCTGTGCTTCATGCAGATGGGCAACCTGGCCCACGCCCGCATCATGGACTCCATCAAGCTGTTCGGACGGCACGTCATCCCCTATTTCCAGTAGGCCCTGTCTGCTGTCCGTGGGTAGCAAGAACATCAACGCCAGTGCGGAGACGGCGGGCGAGAAGCCGTCGTTCCGGGATGCGCTGGTGAAGCGTCGCTGTCTTGTGCTCGCAGACGGGTTCTTCGAGTGGCGCACAGAACCGGACGGGCGGAAGACACCCATGTGGATTCACCTTGCAGACGGTGGACCATTCGCCTTCGCTGGGCTGTGTGATGTCTGGCGGTCACCGGACGGGGAGCGTATCGGGTCCTGCACCATCCTCACTACTGAGCCCAACGAGCTGCTAGCCTGCCGGACCATGGGTGTCACGAGCGGATCGCGCTTTGACACCCTGGTCTGAACCCCCTACGATCCGGGCCACCTGAGCCAGACTGCCAGAGGGGGACCCCATGGTCAGCGAGCGAGTCCAGCGCCAGATAGACGGGCTCTTGGAGCGGGCCGAGAGGGCCATCGCTCAGTTCGACTGGTCGCAGGTCCGGGACTGCGCCCGAGCCGCCTTGGACCTCGACCCTGAGAATAAGGATGCGCAGACCTATCTCGCGGCTGCGGAGCGCAACCTGACTGGGGCATCTCCAGAGCCGACGGTCGTTCCAACGGGGTCAGATTCGGGCGAGGCGGATCCCAAGACGCCACATCATCCCACCGCCTTCGCGGGCGGCCGCTATCAGGTCAAGCGTTTCCTAGGCGAGGGCGGAAAGAAGAGGGTGTACCTCGCCCACGACACTTTGCTGGACCGCGACGTCGCCGTTGCCCTCATCAAGACCGAGGGCCTCAACGAGGAAGGCCGGGAGCGCATCGCCCGCGAGGCCCAGGCGATGGGGAAGCTGGGCGACCACCCCCACATCGTTACCGTCCACGACATCGGTGACGAGGGAGGCCAGCCCTACATCGTCAGCCAGTTCATGGGCGGAGGTGCCGTCGAAGACCTCCTGCAACGAGCCGAAGGCCATCGCCTCCTCCTGGAAGAGGCCGTACGCATCACGGAGCAGGTCTGCCAGGGGCTAGGGCACGCCCACGCCCACGGGATCGTCCATCGTGACCTGAAGCCCGGCAATGTCTGGCTGGCCGCCGACCCTTCGGGAGCCTCAGGGCAGGTTACCGCCAAGCTGGGGGACTTTGGGCTGGCCGTGGCCATCGACCACGCCCGCCTCACCCAGGCGGGGATGATGGTGGGGACCGTCGCTTACATGCCGCCGGAGCAGGCCACGGGGGGAGAAGTCACTGCAAGGAGCGACCTCTACTCCCTGGGCTGCATGCTGTACGAGATGGTGTGCGGCCGTCCCCCCTTCCTGGGCGACGATCCCGTGGCCATCATCGGCCAGCACCTGAACACGCCGCCGGTGGCGCCCTCCTGGCACCGGCCCGACTGCCCACCGGGCCTGGAAGCCCTTCTCCTTCGCCTGCTGGAGAAAGAGCCGCAGAAACGCCCCGCCTCCGCACGCGAGCTGGGAGCACTGCTGCAAAGCCTTCGGGACGGGTCCGCTCTCCCCCAGGAGGGAGAGAGCCAGAGAGAGGGGGCCAGCGCCCATCCAGCAGCAACGCCCGAGAACCCCCTCTACCGCCGGGTCTTCGTGGGCCGGGAACCCGAGTTGCGCCAGCTCCACGCCGCCTTCGACGCCGCCCTCTCCGGCCAGGGCGCCCTGGTGATGGTGGTGGGCGAGCCGGGTATCGGCAAGACCGCGCTGTGCGAGCAACTGGCGACGTATGCAGCCCTTCGCGGCGCCAAGACCCTGGTGGGCCACTGCTACGAGGAGGGCTCCCTCTCCCTCCCCTATCTCCCCTTCATCGAGGCCACGCGCTCCTACGTCCTGGCCCGAGACCCCGAAGGCCTGAAGCAGGACCTGGGGAGCGCAGCGACGGAAGTCGCCCGCATCGTGTCCGAGGTGCGGGACCGGGTCCAGGTCTCCCCCAGCCAAGGCGGTGACCCCGAGGAGCAGCGCTGGCGGCTGCTCCAGGCCGTGGCCGCCTTCCTCCGCAAGGCCTCGCAAGTCCAGCCCCTCTTGCTGGTGCTGGAGGACCTCCACGACGCCGACCGCGGCACCCTGGATATGCTGCTCCACCTCTCCCGCAACCTCCAGGGCGCCCGCCTCCTCATCGCCGGCACCTACCGCGACGTGGAGGTGGACCGAGCCCACCCCCTGTCGGGGGCCTTGGCCGAGCTCCGCCGCACCGCCGCCTTCGCCCGTATCCCCCTGCGGGGCCTCACTGTTGACGAGGTCCACCGCATGATGAACCTCATCCGGGGCCAGGAGCTGTCCTGGAGCCGGGCCGAGGCCATCCACCGCCAGACGGAGGGCAACCCGCTCTTCGTGCAGGAGGTGCTGCGCTATCTGGTGGAGGAAGGACTGTTGGTGCGGGAAGGCGGCCGCTATGTACGGGCCGGCGGCGGCGACCCGGACGCCGGTATCCCCGAGGGGCTCCGGGACGTCATCGGAAAGCGCTTGTCCCGGTTATCGGAGAAGGCGAATCAGGTCCTCTCCATCGCCTCGGTCATCGGGCGGGAGTTCCGCCTCGATGTCCTCCAGAAGGTGACGAATCCTTCGATGGGCTCAGGGCAAGCCCTGTCCGAGGACGAGGTCATCGAGGCGTTGGAGGAGGCCCAGGAGCGAGCAGTCATCGAGGAGCGGGGGTCAATCGGCGCGGTGACCCTGCGCTTCACGCACGCCTTCTTCCGCCAAACCCTCTATGAGGAGATCTTCGCCGCAAGACGGATCCGCTGGCACCAGCAGGTCGCCCGGGCCCTGGAGGAGGTGCATGCCCGGCGGCTGGATGAGCACGCCACCGAGCTGGCGGAGCACTATGCTCATTCTTCGGACCCGAGGGATCTGGCAAAGGCCGTAGCCTACGGCCAGCGGGCCGCTCTGCGGGCTACCGCAATCTACGCGTACGGTGAGGCCGTTCGCCTTCTGGAACAGGCGCTCCAGGCCCAAGAGGTGCTGGACCCGGACGACCGAACCAATCGTTGTGACTTGCTGCTGGCCCTGGGGGAGGCATTGCAGCCCACGGGAGACGCGCAGCGAGCCGCGGACACGGTGGCCCCCGAAGCTTTGGTCCTGGCCGAGAAGCTGGGGGATCGGGATAGGGCGAGCCAGGCGTGCCAGATCGCCCTCCGTTCCATGGTCCGCTCCAACGCTGGCCTGGCGTGGGCCAGCCCCGGCTTCCACGAGTGGGTAGGGCGAGCGCAGCGCCACGCAGCGCCGGGCACCGTCGCCCGGGCCTGGGTCGAGAGCTTCATGGCGCGAGTGGCTTTCGCTGCCGGCCGCTTCAGTGAGGCCAAGGCGTACGACCGGCGGGTGGTGGCACTAGCCAGGGAGCTGGGAGACCCCGACCTCCTCTGGTACGCAGCCCACCAACTCCTGGGGTGGCGACCGCCACGAGAGGAGCGCGAGCGCCTGGGCCTTGTAGACGAGTTCGCCCGAGGATCCCGCACGGGAGTGAGCACCCGAACCCTGGGCAACTTTCTCTTCCGGGCTGGCGGCGCGTGTCTCACTTGCGGCGAGAGGAGCCAAGCCGAAGCCATCTGGGGGGACTTGGCAGAGCTGGCGGAGCGCACGCGCGACCCGGGTGCCGTCCAGCGGGGCTACTATACCAGGGCGCTGCTGGCCACCTTGGACGGACGCCTCACGGACGCACTTGAGGAAGGTGCCCGGTTGCTGGCGCGTTCAGACGAGTTGGGCAGTTCCCGCAATGTCTGGTGGGCCGCCTTCGATAGTGTGCTGCGGGCCGCCCTTTACCTGGGCAGGTCTGACCGTCTTCTGGCTCAGCTGGCAGAAGCTGGAGCACGGGCAGGGGGAGAGCCGCTCCGCATGCAGCCCAGCCGCTCCGCGCTGTGCCTGGCCCACATGGGCCGGGCGGCGGAAGCCGCCGTGCTCGTCGACGAATGGATCGACGAGTGGCGGAAGCACGAGGGCATCGACGCCGGCGAAGATGGGACGCCTAGCTCCATCCTGGCCACGCTTCTCGAGACCGCTTTGCTATCCGGGCGCCGAGAAGCTACCGCTCTCCTCGCACCCCGCCTCGCTGAGGCCGCCTCCCTTATTCCAGGGGATCGCTGGCTGTGCAGCCCTGTCGCCCGCCTCCTCGGCGGAGCGGCGCGGCTCCTGGGCGAGCCCGAGCGGGCAAGGGGGTACTACGAGCAGGCGGTCGAAGTGTGCCAGAAGATTCGCTTCCGCCCGGAGATTGCCCTCACCCGGCTCCACCTCGGTGACCTGCTCCTGGAAAGCTACCCCGGTGAAAGGGCGCAAGCCCTCCAACACCTCGACTTCGCGATCTCCGAGTTCCGGGAGATGAAGATGCAGCCGTCCCTGGAGCGGGCACTCAAGCACAAGGGACTGTTGCGCGCATGACGCGCACTATCGCCCGATATTCAACGGTATCCGGCGGCGCTCAGCCTCGGAAACACCTCGTCGCGGCATCGTCGGATCAGTTCCTCGGGTCCGGCGAAGGTCTCGAAGCCCATGAGGTACAGATTATTGACCCCCACCGCGCTCATTTCCATGATCCGCCGAGCGCAGCCCTCCGCCGTGCCGACGAGCCCCAGGGCGTCGCAGAGCTGCGCAATGATCTCGTCGGGCACAAAGGCCGTCGCGGCAATCGCCGCTTCCCAATCGTTCGCATGGGAGAGATCGGGATAAATGTCCGAGACGGCCTGCGGAATCTCGAAGGACGGAATCTGCAGCTCGGTGTGGGCGAGCCAGCGGGGCAGGGGACCCAGAATCCCTTGATGTACCACCGTAGGGCGTGCTTGACGTTGCGCTTCTGCGGTGGTCGTAGCCATGCCGGTCCGCACTGCCCAGACGATTTCGAGATCGTCGACGGTTCGGCCGCTCCGTCGGGCGCCTTGTTCCAGATGACTGAGCACCGCGTCGACGATGCCGCGGTGGAACCCCACCAGGAGCATGACGCCGTCAGCGATCTCACCCGCCAGCTCGATAGCCCTGGGCCCTGAAGCTGCCATGAGCACAGGGACGCGTTGACCCGCTGCATAGACCAGCCGCCCAGGCGTTCCCTGAAAGTCGACGGCCTCGCCAGCAAGCAGTCGCCGGACCGTCGTGATGCACTCGCGCATCTCTGCCAAGGTTGCCTGCGGGCGGCCGATAGTAGTCGCTGAGGTATACCCCGCGCCGATGACGGCCTTGGTACGACCGGGAGCCAGTTCACTCACCGTCTGAATGCCACCGGCTAGGACTGAAGGGTGGCGCGTGAAGGGATTAGTCACCGCCGGGAACAAGGCTATCCGAGTCGTGTGGACTGCCGCCTGCCCCAGCGTCACGAAGGTGTCCCGACAGAGCAACTGGCTATCCAAGAATCCGACGCCATCGAAGCCCGCGGCTTCCGCGTCTTGGGCGAGCTGGATCATCACCGGCATGGGAGCCGTCCCAGGAACTCGGACCGATACTTGAACGCGTGGCACCCTGACTCCTGCTACACCGCTGCGGCTCGTGGAGACAGATCATACTGAGCCGCAGCCCGCTCGGCTACGGACTGGGGCCCCTTCCGACCGGCATTTTCGCGGTTCTCCCTGGAGGCGCGCTCTGGTAGGAGACCCCTGCCCGAACCTGTGTTATTGAGGGCAGGCTAGTGCTGGTCAGCTCCATGTCCCCATGGTGCCTAACCCAAGATGAAGGGGGTCTTGCGCAGCCGTTAGTCGAGCGCCTGCCGCTCGCCGGTTCCCGAAGCCCGCTCTATGGCCTACAATAACTTGTGGCGCTCCACGCCTGTCTCAAAGTCTGGCTCGAGGCGCTCTCCGGTACGAACGGATTCCCTTCTAGCAAGAGGGAAGTTAGTACAACCCGCGGGCCAGTCACTGGACTGCGAGGACAGCGCAGCCAGGGCTTCGTGTGGGACAATGGCGGCCGATTAGGAAGAGGAGGCGAGCCGTGGCAATAGCAATTCAAATGGACTTCAAGGGCGGAACCCTCGATCAGTACGACCAAGTCCTTCAAAAGATGGGTCTCCCGCGCCAGGGGCAGGGGCCTACAGGGGCGTTATTTCATTGGGTGACCAAGACCGCCGATGGCGTCCGGGTCGTCGATGTGTGGCAGGATCGCGAGACGTTCGAGCGGTTCTCACACGAGCAGATTGAACCCTTCACTCGGGAAGTCGGCTTCACAGATCCCCCGGCCGTCCAGTTCTTCGAGGTGCACAACTACCTGACCGCCGGGTGACGGGCCTGACAATCCTTTGACCCTGGTCCCAACCGGGACGGGGCTCTGCAAGCCCGCACGGTCGACGCTCGTCTTAGCGTCGCCACACGATCACCAGATCGTATGCACCCGGGCGCGAGTAGGTTGAAGCTTGTTCCTGACGGAAGCACAGAGGAGTCAGTCCCGTACCGCCATGCCTGTCCCCGAAGCTAGGCGGGCGCTCGCGTGCTGGAGGCGCTTTCGTGTGCTGGACGGTCATCAGGAGATCCACCATGAAACCAGGAAGAATGGGTAGGCACGAGTCTGCCACCACAGACGACGCCCCATACGTCTGCGCACGGGGTTCTGTCCTGGAGCAGTACTTCCCCCTTATCCGAACCGTGCTAGTCAGCCGCATGTCCCCATGGTGCCTAACCCAAGATGAAGGGGGTCTTGCGCAGCCGTTAGTC
>CAZPYZ010000206.1:0-7299 GCA_964590215.1 uncultured Dehalococcoidia bacterium
GCGCGCCCTCACCCTGACCCTCTCCCCCTGGGAGAGGGGAGCCCCCTTCCACCCCCATGTCGTGGACGGTAACGACATGGGGGTGCGTGCCGAGCTTGCCCATGGCCTGGGCTTCGCGCTGGATGCGCTGGCGGCCCTCGTCGTCCAACCCTTCGGTCTTGATCAGAGCAAAGGCGATGTCGCGGTCAAGGAGGGTGTCGTGCGCGAGATAGACCTTTTTCTTGCCGCCCTCGCCCAGGAAACGGATGACCTGATAGCGCCCAGCTACGAAGGAAGTGGGAACGGAGGGAGTAAGGGCTACCTCCCCCTCACTTCCTGACTTCCTTAGTTGCTCACTTCCCGACGCCCCTCTCTCTGCCGCGGCCATGAGTTGCCGGGCGTCGGCATTGTCCGGTTCGAGGGAAAGCACCGCGCTGGCGCGCTCCTGGACCGTGCGCCAGTCGAGGCGCACCAGCGCCTCTTCTGCCTCGTCCAGCATTCGCTCGATGCGCCGTCTCAGCCTGTCAGTGGTCATCGGGGCCTATATACAACGGGCGGCCAGGCCATGCAAGCGCCGGCCGGCTTCCAGGGGTCCGGCAGGCCACGACCCCAGCTTCCATTGGCACCTGCACCAGCACGAAGCGTGGTACCATCACCGGCGACCGCAGCTGGTGACTATTCTCCAGCCAGCCACGTTCATTGACAATCTGGCAGGCTGGCACGACTGCGAGCTGTGCCCGGGTCCGGAGGACCTGGTACTCGGACGGTCAGGTCGGCCCCATTATCAGGTGGCGCGGGGGGCGTTATCGCCTCTATGGGCATGGACACTACCTCATTCGCGCCGCGGGTCGCGGCGCCGGGGTCACGGGGACGCCGCCATTACCCTGCGGCGCTACATTGGGGCGGTGTCCCGGCGGGAGCGGGACCTGGCGGAGGCCTTGGGCCAGGCGGTTTCGGGGGTTCAGTAGAACAGATAGTAGAACAGGCCCCCTGATGGAGCCCGTTCTGTTCGTAGAGCCCTGGTGCCCCCAGGGGAATTCGAATCCCCGTTTTCACCTTGAAAGGGTGGTGTCCTAGGCCTCTAGACGATGGGGGCGTATGCTGAGTCTACCATAGCAACCCATGGACACCCTGAAACGCAGCCCCTTCCTGCGTGGGGCGGTCGAGAGCCTCTACGTCCAGGTCGCTTTCCACGTCATCGGCGGGGCCGGCCTGGGCCTTCTGGCCGCGCAGGTCGTGCCGCCATCCCTCGCCGTCGTGCTGGCCCTGCTCTTCCTTGGCGCCGCCATCCTGGGACATTGGTACGCAGTGTGGAGCGACCCTGGGGGAACCGTGCGGTGACCTACGCTTTCAGCGGCGGAGTGGGGTCCCTTCAGCCAGCTCTAACCGGACCCGGTGGATGGCCAGCGGTCGCTCCGAAAACCCCAGGGCCCTAGCCACCTGCTCCGGCCGTCCTGCCGCCTTGCTGTCCGTCTGCAGCCGCATAGCAAGCACGTAGCGGCCTTCGTCCGCAGCCGCCACCGCAAGATGGGCCACCTGAGGCCGAAGGTCGTACTGGCGAAGGCTCCCATCGCGAAGGTGCTCCCAGGGGAAGCTCTCGGCTTTCAGAAGTGCCTCGATGCTTGCCCTCACGTCCTCCAGGGTCCGGTCCGACTCCACCGTGACCCGGTACTCGGCGCACCGCATCAGCGCCTGCAATGACGGCGTCTCAACGTCCACGGTCTCCACGTCCAACACCTCGATCCCCGCTACCATTTGGGCGGCCAGCCGCTCTAGGAACCGTGAGGGCGTAACCGGTTCATCCAGGAATACGTCCATCAGCTCTGCTTCGCCGGTGATCCCTACCGGCATAGGAGCCGCCAGCGCGATCCGGGGATGAGGATGAAACCCCTGGGTCTGGGCTACCGGCAGCCGGGCACGCCGCAAGGCCCGCTCCCAGAACCGCATCGTATCTAGATGGGTGATGTATTTCGTCGCTTCGCCTCGGGCGAAGGTTACACGCAGTCGCTGCATGAGTCTGTATCGGCGTGACAGGATGGCTGCGGCCTCATGCTTTAGTGACCTGCACCTTCTGTATTTTCACGCCGCTCATCTCGGTGACCACGATGCGCAGGTCGTCGTGCCGCACCTGCTCCCCCTCCCGCGGGATGCGCCCTAGGGCGTCCAGTACGAATCCCGCCACAGTCTCATAGTCCCCCTCGGGGAGATGCAGGTCCAGGGCCTCGTTGGCCTCGTCCAGGCGCATGCTTCCATCGACCTGAAAGGTGCGTTCGTCGATGGCCTCGAACTCCGCCTCATGTCCAACCAGTTCGTCTCCCAGGCGGCCAACGATCTCCTCCACAACCTGTTTGAGGGTGAGCAGCCCCGCGGTCCCTCCGTACTCGTCCACGATGATGGCCATCTGCTGTCCTGCCGCCTGCATCTCTTCGAAGAGAGACCCTATGCGCTTCGTCTCGGGCACGAAGTATGCCGGTCTCATGAACTGGGCCATGGGGAGGTCAGCGCCCCAATCCCCCGACGCCATCGCGCGCAGCACATCTTTGGTATGGACGATCCCAAGGACGTGGTCCGGATCGCTATCGCACAGCAGGTAGCGAGTGTGGTAGGACTCGGCGAAGCGCGGCAGGAAGTCCGCCAGCACGGCATCCTTGTCTAACCACTGAATCTCAGGACGAGGCGTCATTACCTCCCGCGCTACCTTGTCAGTGAACTCGAAGACTCTGTGGAGCATTCGCATCTCCGACTGCTCCACTACTCCTTCCGTTTCCCCAATATCGATGAGCATCCTGAGTTCGGCCTCAGTGACGAAAGGAGAGCCGGTGTGGAGCCGCTGGCCGGCGAGCCGGATAATCGCGCGGGGCACCAGGGTGAAGAACCAGATGAGGGGCGTCTCGACGGCCATAATCCAGGAAATCGGTCGCGCCACGATGAGAGAAACACGCTCAGCGGTGAGGGCGGCGAGGGTCTTCGGCGTAATCTCCCCGAAGATCACGACCAGCACGGTCATCACCATGGTCGACACCAGGATGATCTGCTCATCCGGCAGTTTCTCATGAAGCAGACCAAGAAAAACCGCGGTGCCGAAGGAAGATGCAAAGATGATGAAGGTGTTTTCCGTGAGCAGGATCGTGGCGAAGAACTTATCGTGCCGGCCTAGGACTTCCTGGACGGCTCGAGCTGCGCCGTGCCCGCGAGCGGCCATATTGCGAATTCGAACCCGATTCACCGATATTAGGCTCGCTTCGGAACTGCTGAAAAAGGCGACGCATGAGACGCTTACAAGCAAAATGAGCAGGTTCACCCATAGGTCCGAGCTTCCAATAGGTAGCGTAGGTTCCATAGCCTCAGCCCTCTTTTAGACGTGGGCGGATATTTGATGAGTGACCCTTGCGTCACGCATTCCGCATCACGAATCCGCACCTGCACTCAAGAAGGTACGTCGGTGCGTTAGTGTGCCCGCCATGCGGTCAATCAACCTGGCGAAGACACCGGATCTGGGCCGTCAAGGCCCATCACCCAGCGCGCCAGTTGTTCCGACGCCGTGTGGGGGTCCAATCGTCGTTCGCACACGTTCCGCACGAGCCGGTCTAGCGCCTCCGAGTGGTGCAGGCGATCGGAGAGGGCCTGCTGGGTCAGGGCCAGCACCTGAAACTGCGCCCGCTCCCTTTGCCGATCCTTCAGCTGCCCACCCTCCCGCAAGTATTGTTGGTGCGCTGCGATGGCGTCCGCCAGTTCAGGGATCCCGTCCTGTGTAACAGCCACTGTCTTGACGATAGGAGGCCGCCAAACCTCCCCGTGCGCCCCATCGTCAGAGAGACGGCTGCCTCGGGAAGCCCCATAGCGCGGGGGCTTGTCCCCCGCCGTTGCCCTGTAGTGCGGGGGCTTGTCCCCCGCCGTTGCCCTGTAGTGCGGGGGCTTGTCCCCCGCCAGGGAAAGCAACTGCCGCAGGTTCGCCGCGACCGCGTCGGCCCCATCCCGATCCGCTTTGTTCACCACAAATACGTCAGCGATCTCCAGGATCCCAGCCTTCAGGGCTTGGATCGCATCACCGGTGCCCGGGATCTCCACCACGACCACGGTTTGGGCGGCGCGGACCACGTCGACTTCGTCCTGCCCCGCCCCCACCGTCTCCACTATCACGTAGTCCATGCCAAAGGCATCCAGCGCCGACATCGTGTCGATCGTCCCCACTGCCAGCCCGCCCAACGCGCCACGGGTAGCCATACTGCGGATAAAGACGCCCGGATCGCCGGTCAGCTCCTGCATCCGGACCCGATCCCCAAGAATCGCGCCGCGCGTAAAGGGGCTGCTGGGGTCTACTGCAACGATGCCGACGGTCAACCCTCGCCGGCGCAGTTCAGAGGCGAGAGCGAAGACGAGGGTTGACTTGCCAGCGCCAGGGAGGCCGGTAATGCCAACCATCGCCGCACGGCCGGTGTGGGGATAGAGTGCCTTCAGCGCAGCAATCCCCTCCGGGTCCCGGTTTTCAACTCGGGTCAGCAGCCGGGCCAGCGCCCTCCGATCCCGGCTCAATACACGCTGCGCAAGGTCTTCTGCCGTCATGACGCCGTAGATGGAGCCCAGACCCTTGTTGCTTGTGACGGTAGCGGATGGAGCACAGGGAGTCTTGCCCGTGAAGGTGGAGGCGGGGCAGATGGAGCACAGGCACTCTCGCCTGTGAAGATACTCACTACCCCTTGTTGGCCCCCAGCCCCCGGACGAAGTCGATGATACTCACCGTCGGCGTCCCCGGGCCGAAGATCTCCCGGATCCCCGCCTGCTTGAGTGTGACGGCGTCTTCATCAGGGATGATGCCGCCGAGGAACACCGGCACGTCGTCGAGGCCCTTCTCCCGCAGCAACTGCATGACCCTTGGACAGAGCTCCATGTGCGCACCGGAGAGCAGGCTCAGGCCCACGGCATCCACGTCTTCCTGCAGGGCTGCCTCCGCGATCATTTCCGGGGTCTGGCGAATGCCCGTATAGATCACTTCAAACCCCGCGTCCCTTAACGCCCGGGCGACGATCTTAGCGCCCCGGTCGTGGCCATCGAGCCCCGGTTTGCCTATCAGTACCCGCAGTTTTCGGCCCTCATAAGACAACGCGGCGCCCGCCTTTCCGTCCGTTTGGAGCAACTCGATGACGACGCTTCCCGTCGGGCAGCCCTGCTATCATCGTGTGGCGCCATTCATTACCGCGATTCTACTACGTTCAGGAGCTAGCAATGGATATCGGTATTGGCCTCCCGTCAGGTATGCCCAATGTCCCCGGCAAGCTAATCATTGACTGGGCCGGGAAGGCCGACGCCGCTGGGTTCTCCAGCCTCGGCGTCATCGACCGCGTCGTTTACGGTAACTACGAACCAATGACCGTGCTCGCCGCGGCTGCCGCAGTCACTCAGCGGGCCCGCCTGATTACCGTGATCCTTATGGCCACCCTCCGCAACGCCGGCATCCTCGCCAAAGAGGCGGCCAGCATCGACGCTCTCTCAGGCGGCCGTCTCACTCTTGGTCTGGCCGTGGGCAGTCGCGAGGACGACTTCCGGGCCGCGTCCGCCGACCCGCGGGGCCGGGGGAAGCGCTTCGAGGGGCAACTGGCCCTGATGCGGCGGGTCTGGTCGGGAGGAAGTGCTGTAGAGGGCGACGGCCCTGTGGGCCCGCCGCCCGTGCAGCGAGGCGGTCCACCAGTTCTCATCGGGGGCTCCGCGGAGCCGGCGCTACGGCGGGCGGGCAGGATGGGCGACGGCTACATCGCGGGCACCCGTGACGCCCCCCAAATCCTGGAGGCCTTTCGGGTCGTCCAGGATGCATGGAAGTCCGCGGGCCGCTCAGGCAGGCCGCGCTTGGCCGCCATCCGCTACTTCGCCCTCGGCCCCGATGCCCGGGAGCGAGGCTCCAAGGCCATCGCGGACTACTACAGCTTTGGACCCCAGCGGGCCCTCGCTTCCCTGATCACGACGCCCGAGGCCGTCAAGGCCCATACCAAAGCCTGCGAAGACGTTGGCGTTGATGAGCTCGTCTGGCTCCCCTCGATCCCAGAGGTTGACCAGGTTTCTCGTTTGAGGGAAGTGCTTGGTTAATCAAATGTGGCACGGCCGCCCTCGGCGACCTCAAAGCATGGTCGTACGATTCGTCCTGCCAAACATGGCCTCTGCGGTTTAACGCCCTGTTGATGCTGTGCGCGGAAGCCCCCTTGATTCCCCCAAGGATCTCGGCCAACGTATGCTGCATATCGCCGTCGGTCTTCGGGAGTGGCGCGAAGACGAGGTGGACATGGTCCGGCATTATCACCACCCCGTAAAACCAGGCCTTGACCCTGTGGTCATGTAGACAGTGTTTGAGCACTGCGCCGCGAAGACTCTCGGGGATCACGAAGCCTTTCCAAGTACGGAACGTCACAAAGAGGGTCTTTTCAGCCGGCTGAAAGTGGGGTAGGTTCCGTCGATAATGGTCTTTCGCCGGCGTCAACCGGACGTCTTGCACAGCCGGGGGCGGCTGTGCCACATCGCTCTCTCCATCTTTCCTTCCCTCCTCGCCCATCAAACCACCACGATCTCCCGCATCTCGCCCCAGGCGGCGCGCAGCACATCGCACATCTCACCCAAGGTGCAGTAGGCTTCTGCGCACTCGATGAACACAGGCATGGTGTTCTCGTTCCCGTGTGCGGCTCGCTCTAGTCGCTTTAGAGCAGCCTTCGCCGCCTGCTTGTCCCGCCCGGCCCGGACTTTTCGTGTCCGCTCCTTCTGTCGCTCAACCCAAGATGGGTCTACGCGGAACAGCTTCTCTACCTTTTCCTTCCCGCCTCCGAACCGGTTGACCCCCACGATGGCCCGCTGCTGGCTCTCTACCTCCTGTTGGAACCGCAGCGCACTTTCCTGGATCTCCCTCTGAATGTATCCCTGTTCAATGGCGGCGACCGCGCCGCCTAATTCATCGATGCGCTGGATGTACTCCCGAGCCCGCTCCTTCACCTGGCCCGTCAGCTTCTCGACGTAGTAGGACCCGCCCAAGGGGTCCACCACATCGCCTGCGCCGGTCTCATAGGCGATGATCTGTTGGGTCCGCAATGCCAGTTGCACCGCCGGCTCGCTGGGCAAGGAGAGTGCCTCGTCCCAGGAGTTGGTATGCAAGGACTGCGTCCCTCCCAGCACCGCCGACAACGCCTGCAACGCCGTCCTCACGATGTTGTTCATCGGCTGCTGCGCCGTCAGGCTGACGCCTGCGGTCTGAGTGTGGAAGCGGAGCATGGCCGACCGCGGGTTCTTTGCGTGAAAACGCTGGGTGGCGATGGAGTGCCAGAGGCGGCGCGCGGCTCGGAACTT
>CAZPYZ010000207.1:0-7281 GCA_964590215.1 uncultured Dehalococcoidia bacterium
AGTCGTCTTCATCAATCAGTTGCGGGAAAAGGTGGGAGTCGTATTCGGCAACCCCGAAGTCACTCCCGGGGGCCGGGCGCTCAAGTTTTACAGCTCGGTTCGCATCGAGATCCGCCGTGCCGAGACCCTCAAACAGGGGAGCCAGATCATCGGCAGCCGGGTCAAAGCGAGGGTGGTAAAAAACAAAGTCGCGCCACCCTTCCGCACCGCGGAGTTCGACATCCTCTTCAACCACGGCATCAGCAAAGAAGGGGACATCATCGACCTCGGCGTTGAGATGGGAATCATCAAGAAGAGCGGCGCCTTTTTCAGCTACCGGGATGACCGGATAGGACAGGGCAGGGAGAACGCCCGCGAGTTCCTTGTGCTGCATCCCGACGTCTCCCTAGCGATAGAGACCGCGATTCGCACCCAGGCCGCCACCACCGCCGGGCGCACCCCTGTTGCGGTGGTTTTGGAGGAAGAGGACTAGGCCACTGAGGGCGCAAACTCTGGTAGGGACGAGGCATGCCTCGTCCCTACCAGAGCAAGAAAGCCCCGCCGTAAACCCATGCCCCTCATCACCGCCCTCGAACGTCAGCCGCGCCGTAAGGACCGGTTCAACCTCTTCCTGGACGGCACATTGGCTTTCGCCCTACATGGCCACCTCGTCCGGGAGGCGGGCCTCGTCCCGGGCAAGGAGCTCGGTCCGGCGGACCTGCAGGCCCTTGCCGGACGAGAGGCTTTCCAAACGGCTTTGGATGCTGCCTACGGCCTCCTCACCTACCGCCCACGGAGCGAGATGGAGATCCGGCTCCGGCTTCGACGTAGGAAGGTGGACCAGACCACCATCGGTGTGGTCATCGCCAAGCTCAAGGAGCAACGCCTGGTGGACGACGGCCTGTTCGCCCGGCAATGGACGGAGAACCGGCAAGCCCACAGCCCGCGCAGCGGTCGCATGGTTCAGTGGGAGCTCCGCCGCAAAGGGATCACCCTGGAGATCGCAACCGAGGCAGCCGCCACCGTGGATGACGACGAGGCGGCCTATCAAGCCGCTGCCGCACGGGCCGGCCGCATGCGCGTTGCAGACTTCGAGACCTTCCGCAAGCGCCTGGGAGATTTCCTTCTTCGTCGCGGCTTTGGCTATGGCGTCGTTCGCCGTACCGTGGACCGACTCTGGTCCGATAATAACCAGACTACTTGACGCGACGAGCCCTTTTTTGCAAAACAATTTCACACTAGCGATGAAACGTCAGCTTGACTGATCGCATCGGCCTCGCCCTTCCCTCAGGCGGGAACACAACCCCAGAGGAGCAGTTGGAGCTTGTCCAGTACGCGGAATCCCTGGGGTACGACTCCGTCTGGGTCGGTGAGGCATGGGGGTGGGAAGTGTTTACCAGGTTAGCCTGGCTGGCTTGTAACACCTCCATCATCCGGCTGGGCGCCGGCATTGCCAACGTCTACACCCGCACCCCCGCGCTTCTGGCCCAGACTGTCGCGACGCTGGACCACCTCTCTGGCGGCCGGGTCCTCCTCGGCCTGGGGGCCAGCGGGGAGGCCGTGGTGACGCGCTGGCATGGCGTTCCGTTCCAGAGAAGCCTACAACGGCTGCGGGAGTACACTGACATCATTCGCCTCGCTCTTTCGGGAGAGCGAGTGAACTACCATGGCGAGATCTTTCAACTCCAGGGCTTCCGCCTCGGCGTCTCGCCACTGCGGCCCACAGTCCCCATTTACCTGGCTTCCATCACACCGGCCGGCATCCGTCTCGCTGGGGAGATCGCCGATGGCTGGCTTCCGATCTGGATGGGACCGGACTATTTGGCTCGGATGCTGAGGGAGATCCGTGCTGTTGCCGGCAGATCTCTCGACGTCGCTGCGGAGCTTCATGCGGGCGTCTCCAGCGACCCCGCGGTCCGAGATCTGGCCCGCGCCCACCTCGCGCGATACATCGGCGGCATGGGCGTCTACTACCATAGGTTAGTAGCGGCCCAAGGCTTCACCAAAGAAGCCGACGCGATCCAGCAAGCATACGCGACCTTCCAACGCGACGAGGCTGCCCGACTGGTTTCCGATGAAATGATCGATGCATTGACCTTGGCCGGGACTGCGACATGGTGCCATGCCCGTTTGGCCGAGTACCGAAAGGGCGGTGTTACCTTACCGGTGTTGAACTTCCTGGACGGGCTCACCCCGCAGGACATACGCGCCACTCTGGCGGCCCTGGCGCCGCCCCTGCCCTCCAAAGCCTGCGAGGGCACCCCCCCGTAAAGCTTTCCCGCATGGCGTATCCCGCCCGCATCGACGCCCACCCCGACGCTTTCTTCATCGCCTGGGACGACGGGCACGAGTCCACCTATCCGAACCGCTACCTCCGCTTCATGTGCGGATGCGCTGTTTGCGTCTCGGAGCAGACTGGGCAACGCCTGGTCCAGGAGAATTCCATCGCAGAGGACATCCGGCCGCTACAGGTTGGCGCAGTGGGTAACTACGCGGTACAGGTGTTCTGGTCAGACGGGCACAATACGGGGATTTATCCCTTTAACCGGCTGCGCCAGATATGCCCCTGTGCGCAGTGCCACGGGGGCCCCTAGGAGTGCGGCCGGAAAGCCGCACTCACCGGGGGGAAGATGGGCAAAACGTTCCTGGCGTGAAGCCGGGGTCTGGGGCAGAGCCCCAGTGTTACCAGCTTTCCGGCCGGGCTTCTAGCGATCTAGCTTGCGCCGGTATCAGTAGCGGCACCGTCCCATCCAACCGGGCAGGAGCCCTTTGACCGAACCAGTGGCCGAATCTATCCTGGCTTGGTGTCTCTGATCAGCCCAGATCCCTCCCAGACAGGAGCGACGATGTGCATACCGTCGTCACCGGCGTCGCCGGTTTCATCGGGTCCCACCTAGCGGAGGTACTGCTGGCCCAAGGACACACTGTCACCGGCGTCGACGCCTTCACGGACTATTACCCCCGACCATTCAAAGAGCACAACCTGGAAGGGCTGTTAGGGGATCCGCGGTTTACCTTCGTTCCCGGCGACCTGCTAGCCCTGGATCTAAAAGCACTCCTAAAAGGCGCGGCCTGGGTATTTCACCAGGCGGGCCAAGCCGGGGTGCGTGCCAGCTGGGGAACCTCCTTCGACCTCTACGCGCGAGACAACATCCTCGCCACCCAGCGCCTGTTGGAGGCGGCCAAAGACGCCTCCCTGCAAAAATTTGTCTACGCGTCCTCCTCGTCGATCTATGGAGATGCGGAGGCTTTTCCCACCCCAGAGACCACCCTCCCGAAACCGGTCTCCCCCTACGGTGTTACCAAACTGGCCGGCGAGCACCTCTGCCACCTGTACTGGCGAAACTACGGAGTGCCTACCATTGCCCTCCGCTACTTCACCGTCTACGGGCCCCGCCAGCGTCCGGACATGGCCTTCCATACCTTCGGCCGTTCGCTCCTCACGGGGATTCCCATCCAGGTCTATGGCGACGGGCTCCAGACGAGGGATTTCACCTATATCTCGGACGCGTTGCAGGCGAATCTCCTCGCCGCCGAACGGGGAGCCCCGGGAGAGGTGTTTAATATCGGGGGTGGCTCTCGTGTCACCGTCAAGGACGTGCTCAAGCTGATGGAAACCACGGCTGGCATGCACGTCGAGGTGCACTACCAAGCTGCCCAGCACGGAGACGCCCGGCATACGTCAGCAGACATCGCGAAAGCCCGGCGCCTCCTGAATTACACACCAAGAGTAGGAATTCGGGAGGGGATCAAAGCTGAAGTAGACTGGTTGAAGCAGGTCCTCGCGTGGTATCCCCAAATTCCCGGCGCAATCAGCAACCAGTGAGTTGACACCGCCAAAACGGCGTTGCTATAGTTGAGCGGTACTCTGAGGGTAGTGCGACCTACAGGTCGATAGGCAGGGGGATGACAACGGCCGGTCGTAGGGTGGCTCTCGAACCGGCTGGCTCATGAGAAAGCCTTCGACCTGTTATTCTGTGCCTCAACCGGGACCAGCCTCCCCAAGTGAGGGAGGATAGAGGTATATGCCAACTATCAGTCAACTAGTCCGGAAGGGACGGGCGCCCATGGTCAAGAAGACCAAAGCACCAGCTCTCCGGTTTACCTACAACGCTCTAACGAACCGGACAGAGCGGGGACGCGGTTCGCCTCAGAAACGGGGCGTCTGTACTCAGGTCAAGACCATGACTCCGAAGAAGCCGAACTCCGCGCTCCGCAAGATCGCCCGAGTGCGGCTGACCAATGGGATTGAAGTAACGGCGTATATCCCTGGGGAGGGTCACACCCTCCAAGAGCACTCCGTGGTGTTGATTCGTGGTGGGAGGGTGAAAGACCTGCCGGGTGTGCGCTACCACATCATACGGGGAGCCCTCGACGCGACGGGCGTACGGAACCGCCAGCAAGGGCGGAGCAAGTACGGCGCCAAGCGAGCCGCGCGAGCCGCCACGTAATCCGGCCATGACGCCGGTTGTGAGCCGATAGGCCGGCGTTTTCGGTTAAGCCGACAGCTCCTGTCTTAGGGCAGACTGTCCTCAAATCGCCCGGCGATCAGTCGCGCCAGGCTAACACATAACGGAGAACGAGTCATGCCACGACGCGCGCGCGTGGTCCGGCGACCGGTGGTCCCGGACGCCAGATATCGTAACAGCACGGTGCAGCGCTTCATCAACAAGGTGATGCAGCGGGGTAAGAAGAGCACCGCGGAGCGGATCGTCTACGGGAGTCTCCAGACCGTGGAGGAGCAGACGCGGCGTAGCCCTGTAGACACGTTGGAGATCGCCCTGCGCAACGCCACGCCCCTTCTGGAGGTGAAGCCGCGGCGGGTCGGGGGCGCGACGTACCAGGTACCCGTGGAAATCCGCGGCGACCGGCGCACCGCTTTGGCTATCCGGTGGCTCATTACCGCTGCAAGGGCGCGCGGCGGCAGGTCCATGGCCGAGAAGCTCGCGGCGGAAATCATGGACGCGTCCCGAAACCAAGGGGCTGCCATCAAGCGCCGCGAGGACACGCATCGCATGGCGGAGGCCAACAAGGCCTTTGCCCACTATCGATGGTAATCCAACGTCTCCCCTCCAAAGTCCAGGGAATCCGGGCGCGGACGGGGCGGGCGGGGGACTTTGGACTGTGGACTTTGGACTTTGGACTCGGTTATGGCTAGAACCGTCCCGCTAGAGCGGGTCAGAAACATCGGCATCATTGCCCACATCGACGCTGGGAAGACTACGGTCACGGAGCGCATCCTGTACTACACCGGCCGTACCTACAAAATCGGTGAGGTGCATGAAGGCACGGCTGTGATGGATTGGATGGAGCAGGAGCGGGAACGGGGGATCACCATCACCGCGGCCGCCACCACCACCCACTGGCTTGGCCACACCATCAACATTATTGACACTCCCGGCCACGTAGACTTCACGGTCGAGGTGGAACGCTCCCTCAGAGTGCTGGACGGTGGCGTCGTCGTGTTCGACGGTGTGGCCGGCGTGGAGCCGCAGTCGGAGACGGTGTGGCGCCAGGCCGACCGCTATGATGTGCCCCGCATCTGCTTCGTCAACAAGATGGATCGGGCGGGAGCCGACTTCTTTCGAACCGTCGAAATGATCGCGGACCGGCTGAACGCCAAGCCCGTCCCAGTTCAGCTCCCCTGGGGATCCGAGGCCGACTTCCAAGGGGTCATCGACCTCATGGAGGAGAAGGCCTGGCTGTACTCCGGGGAACGGGACGAGGCCCCTGAGGAGCGCCCCATTCCGGACAGATACTTGAACGTCGTGAAGCTGTTCCGAGAGCAGTTGGTCGAACGCATCGCTGAGACCGACGACGCCCTGATGGAAAAGTATCTAGAAGAGCGCCCCCTCAGCCTCGACGAGTTGCGAGACGGGCTCCGGCGGGCCACTATTGCCAACACCCTGGTCCCGGTGTTTTGCGGCGCCGCGCTCCGTAACCGCGGCATCCAGCACCTGTTGGACGGCGTCGCCGCGTACCTCCCTGCACCGGTGGACGTGCCACCAGTCCACGGGCATGACCCCCGGGCCGAGGCGGAAGCCAGTCGCAACCCCAGTGACGACGATCCCTTCTGCGGCCTCGCCTTCAAGATCGTGTCCGATCCCTACGTGGGGAGATTGGCCTACATTCGGGTCTATTCCGGCGTCCTCAGAACCGGAGACATGGTCTACAACAGCACCCGTGGCGAACGCGAGCGCATCGGCCGCTTGATCCGGATGCATGCCAACCAACGGGAGGAGATCGGTGAAGCCTTCGCCGGCGACATCGCCGCCGCAGTCGGCCTCAAGCAGACCTTTACGGGTGACACCATCTGTCAGGCGAATGCGCCCATCATCCTCGAGGCAATCCAGTTTCCAGAGCCGGTAATCTCCGTCGCTATTGAGCCAAAGACCAAAGCGGACCAGGACCGGCTCGGCGAGGCCCTTGGCAAGCTCTCTGAGGAAGACCCAACCTTCAAGACCCGCTACGACCAGGACACGGGTCAGACGATAATCTCCGGAATGGGCGAACTGCACCTCGAGGTGATTGCCGATCGCATGCTCCGGGAGTTCAAGGTCCAGGCGCGGGTCGGCCGGCCCCAGGTCGCCTACAAAGAGACCATCACCACAGGAACCCGCAGCGAGGGCCGTTTCGTGCGACAAACGGGCGGGCGCGGGCAGTACGGCCATGTCTGGATCGAGATCGAACCCCTGGCGCGAGGCAGTGGGATCGAGTTCCAGAACAAGATCGTGGGCGGCGTGGTGCCCCGAGAGTACATCCCAGCTATTGAGGACGGCGTAAGAGGGGCGCTGGAAAGCGGCGGCGTGCAGGGCTATCCAGTCGTGGATGTCCGGGTGGGTGCCGTCGATGGCAGCTTCCATCCGGTGGATTCTTCGGAGATCGCTTTCAAAACCGCGGCATCGATGGCGGTCAAGGCGGCGCTGCCCCGCTGCCATCCCGTCCTCCTGGAGCCCGTCATGAAGATGGAGGTGTCCACCCCGGACCAGTTCCTGGGAGACATTGTTGGTAGCCTGAATGCCCGGCGGGCCCAAATCACGGGTATCGAGCAACGGGCGGGGCTGCATATCATCAAGTGCCTCATCCCGCTGGCCGAAACCTTCGGGTACACTACAGACCTCCGCTCCATCAGTCAGGGCCGCGCCAGTTCATCCATGGAGTTTTATCAGTATCAGGAGACGCCTAGCTCCATCGCGGAGGTCGTTGGAGCACGAGGACGATAAAGAGGAAGTAAGGAAAGGTAGCTATGGCACGGAAGAAGTTCGAGCGCACTAAGCCCCACATGAACGTGGGCACCATCGG
>CAZPYZ010000208.1:0-7260 GCA_964590215.1 uncultured Dehalococcoidia bacterium
CACTGGGGCTGCGCCCCAGACCCCAGGTTCACGCAGCGGTCGTTTGCCCCATCTCCCTCGAGTGAGTGTGGCTTTCCGGCACTCCTAGGGACCCGAGACTTGGAGCCTGAGACCGGCTCTACGCGCCATGGCAGCGCTTGTACTTCTTGCCGCTGCCGCACCAGCAGGGATCGTTGCGGCCGATCTTCCTGGCCGGAGCGCCTAGCGGGGCCGTCCGTGACGCCGGTTGAACCGCACGGCCCGCAGGCCTAGCGCCGGCAGGCACGGGCTGCGGCGCCTCGTCCCGGTTGGTGCGAACGCTCTGCACCAGCGGGGCCGGAGCCGGCTGCCGCACCAGATTGGCCCGGAAGATACTGCGGGCGACATTGTGCCGGATGTTGTCCCGCAGGTCTCCAAACATCTGGAAACCTTCGCGTTTATAGGCCACTAGCGGGTCAGACTGGCCATACGCGCGCAGGCCGATGCCTTGCCGCATGTCCTCCATGGCGGTGAGGTGCTCAACCCACAGGGCATCGATGGTCTGAAGCATGACGATCCGTTCCAGGATCCGCATCATCTCCGGCCCGGCCGCCTCTTCTTTGGCCCGGTACATGGCGCTGGCGTGGTCCTGCAGCAACTCCCGCACCTCTTCCCGGGTCATGTTGCGGGCGTTCTCCATGGTGAACCCTTCCAAAGGCGGCAGTACGGTGCTCAACTCGTTGAAGAGGCCCTCCACGTCCCACTCCTCGCTCTCCCGCCCCTGCAGGTGCACGTCCACCAGTTCATCGAGCTCCCGCTGGACCATCTCCAGGATGTTGGCGCGGAGGTCAGCCCCCTCGAGCACCTTGCGGCGTTCGCCATAGATGGTCGTTCGCTGGGTATTCATAACGTCGTCGTATTCGACGAGGTGTTTCCGGATGTCGAAGTTATAGGCCTCAACCTTGGTCTGAGCGTTCTCGATGGACTTGGTGACGAGCCTGTTCTCGATGGGGATGTCGTCCTCCAGCCCGGCCCATTCCATCAGCGCCTTGATACGATCGCCGCCAAAGCGACGCATTATGTCGTCTTCCAAGGAGACATAGAAGCGAGAAGAGCCCGGGTCACCCTGGCGGCCAGCCCGGCCTCGAAGCTGGTTGTCGATGCGGCGGGCTTCGTGGCGCTCCGTGCCGATGATGTGAAGGCCACCCTCTTCGACCACGCTCGCCCGATCGCTATCGCATCGCTGTTTCAGGGGCCTCAGGAGGGTCTGGAACTCCTCCGGCTGCGCTTCGGGATCGATTTCTCGCCGGAGCGCCTCGTCCAAGGCAAGGCCTTCGGGATTGCCACCCAGCAGGATGTCAGTGCCGCGTCCGGCCATGTTGGTAGCGATGGTGACGCACCCGGGCCCTCCTGCCTGGGCCACGATCGCGGCTTCCCGCTCGTGGAACTTGGCGTTCAGTACCTGGTGCGGTACGCCTTGGCGCCGGAGCATGTCGCTGAGGCGTTCGGACTTTTCGATGGAGACGGTGCCCACCAGCACCGGACGCCCTATCTCGTGCAGCTCCTGTATCTCCTCTACCACCGCCTGGAACTTGGCGTCCTCCGTCTTGTATACGAGGTCGGTGTGGTCATCCCGGATCATGGGCCGGTGGGTCGGGATGACGACCACGTCCAGCTTATAGATCTTGTGAAACTCTTCCGCCTCGGTGAGGGCAGTGCCAGTCATGCCGGCCAGCTTGTGGTACAACCGGAAGTAGTTCTGGAAGGTGATGGTGGCCAGCGTGAGGTTCTCTCGCTGGACCTGCACGCCTTCCTTGGCCTCCACCGCCTGGTGCAGTCCGTCGGACCATCGACGGCCGGGCATCTGACGGCCCGTGAACTCGTCCACGATGATGACCTGGCCGTCCTTCACGATGTAGTCCCGGTCCCGTTTGTAAAGGACCAGCGCCTTGACCGCAGTCTCCACGAAGTGGAGCATGCGGTAGTGGCTGGGGTCGTACAGGTTGGGGATGTGGAGGAGATCTTCCAGTCTGGCGATGCCATCCTCGGTGAGAGACACGGCCCGGGTTTTCTCGTCGACGGTATAGTCCTCTTCCTTTTGCAACCGGGGCACGAGCCTGGCCAGGGAGTAGTAGTCCTCAGCAGACTCCGAGGCCGCGCCGCTGATGATAAGGGGTGTGCGGGCCTCGTCAATAAGGATGTTGTCTACCTCGTCCACGATGGCGTAGTTCAAAGGGCGTTGCACGCACTGGGACAGGTCGATCACCATGTTGTCCCGCAGGTAGTCGAAGCCGAACTCGTTGTTGGTGCCGTAGGTGATGTCCGCCAGGTACGCGTCCCGCCGCCCGATGGGCCGCAGGTGGGTGTAGCGGGGGTCCTCGACGGTGTACGAGGGATCGAACAGAAACGCCGCCTCATGCTGGATGCAAGCAACGGAGAGGCCCAGCATGTGATATATGGGGCCCATCCACTGGGTATCGCGCTTGGCGAGGTAGTCATTGACGGTGACGAGGTGGACCCCTTTGCCAGAGAGGGCATTGAGCGTGGTCGGCAGGGTGGCGACCAGAGTCTTGCCTTCGCCCGTCTTCATCTCGGCGATCTTGCCCTCGTGAAGGACCATCCCGCCCATGAGCTGGACGTCATAGTGGCGCTGGCCGATGGTGCGAACCGCGGCCTCCCGAACCGCCGCGAAGGCCTCAGGGAGCACATCGTCCAGATCCCTGCGCCCTGCCTGGATCTCCTCCCGCACCCCCGAGCAGAAGGCGCGCAGTTGTTCATTGCTGCGGGCCTGCATCTGGGGCTCCAGGGCGTTGATCCGAGCGACCAGGGGCCGCAGACGCCCTATCTCCCGTTCGTTGGAGTCGATGAGGTTATTGAGCCACTTGAACATTGCACGCCTTACAGCCCATCAACCATGCCCCAATATGGCCCGAAGGTGTTGACGGAACTCTCTTTCGACCGCAGCCTTCCCCCCTATCGAGTCGTCGTAGAAGATGCAGCGATAGCTGGCCACATCGAAAGGAAGCTTTTCCCCACGCCTGGCCAGCAAGATTGTCGGCTTGGCGAGGGCGTGGGCATACCCAAGCTCGTAGAACACGTTCGGATTCGGTGGCGTAATCTCGGCGACTACTATCCCGGCCTCTGCGATATCCCGGGCGATGTCCTGCAGGACTACGCCGGGGCCGTATATTTCGTCTGACCGACGCAACCCGATTCCCTCAGCCGCCGCTACGGGCGCCAGAACTTCCCGGTACAGAGCATCGTAGGGCGCCGAGAACTCCATAACTACGAATCCCTGAGGAACGGCAGGGTCGATGTGGACCGAGTTGAACTCGATTTCATGTTCCCCCCACGCGGAAAGCCCTACCCGGGTGCCCGGCAAGGGCTCCTCGAGCACGTGGTCGATGACCTTGACTCCGTCTACACACAGGGCCACGGTCTGCCCCCGAAGGGACACCTCGACGTCGTACTGCTTGCCGGCCACGAGGCTACCCCAGTTGCCTGCCACAGATATGCCCTGCCACCCGACTCCGTGCCGGAGGCGCGATACCACGAAGGCCCAGGGGTGGCCTCCCAATCCAATGGAGAGACCCTCGCGCGACCTGGCGTCATACCCGAGGAGGATCCGGCCGGCGTCGTCTTGGGTCCGCTCCGATGGGAAGCGGACCGCCGCCTCAATCTTCCCATCGTTGAAGGCGCGATTGACGAGGATAATCCCGTACGCGTTCCTGGTTCCGGGTTCTGCGGGGCCCAGATACTTGACTAGGCCTTCGTCCACGTCCCAGCGCCCTTCCATCGGGACCCAGTTCAGTCCTGCTTCCGTCACGCCTACTCCGCGTCAAACATCGCGCCCACGGACTCGCCGACGTGGATGCGTCGGATGGCCTCACCGAGCAGGGGAGCGATGGAGAGGGTGACGATCTGCGGAATGGCCTTTGGCTGCGGCAAGGGCACAGTATCGGTGACGACGATCTGCCTGAGGCCGCTCTTGCAGAGCCGGTCGATGGCGGGCCCTGAGAAGACACCATGGGTCGCGCAGGCGTAGACATCCCCTGCTCCGTGGGCATGGAGCGCCTGCACCGCTTCGAGGAGAGTACCTGCGGTATCGATCTCGTCATCCACGATGATGCCCGTCTTTCCCTCGACGTCGCCAATGACGTTCAGGGCCTCGGACTTCCCATCGTTCATGATGCGGCGCTTCTCGATGACCGCGAAGGGGGCATCGAGTTTCTCAGCGAAGTTTCTCGCCTTCTTGGCCCCGCCGATGTCGGCCGCGACCACGACAGGGTTATCCAGGTCGAGATTTCGGAAATAGCGGGTGAGGGTGAAGTGGGCGGTCAGTTCGTCCACGGGGACATTGAAGAAGCCCTGGATCTGCCCGGCGTGAAGGTCCATGGTGAGCAGCCGGTTGGCGCCCGCGGTGGTGAGCATGTCGGCCACCAGGCGTGCGGTAATGGGCACCCGGGGCTGGTCCTTCTTGTCGGTCCTCGAATAGCCGTAATAGGGGACGACCGCGGTGATGCGCTCCGCTGAGGCCCGCTTCACGGCGTCGATCATGATCAGGAGCTCCATGAGCCCCTTGTTGACGGGGGAAGAGGTGGGCTGGATGAGAAAAACGTCGTGCTGGCGAACGTTCTCGTTGATCTTGACGAAGATGTTCTCGTTGGAAAACTCGAAGACGTCCGCGGAACCCAGAGGGAGTTCGAGGTAGCGGCAGACATCCGCCGCGAGCTTGGGGTGGGTGTTGCCGGTGAAAACCGTGAGGGGCAGGTCTCGGAACATGCGTATCCCCCTGTACATCACAACGCGCGCGCCGCCCGACACCATAGGTCAGTTTAGCATACGGACTGTCTGGGGCCGGGGACGCGTGGCATCGGAAGGCGGAAGGCAGAGGGCTGCAGGCGGACGGCAGAACACCGAGAGCGTAGGGCTTTAGGCGTGCATGTGGGGGTGAGGGTTGTGATCTTCGCGCTCGCGCCACAAAACCGCCTCTCCCCCTGGGAGAGGGTTAGGCTGAGGGCGGCAACGATGGGGACGGTGGACCGAAAACGCCCATCCTACAGGGTGGCCGGGTTGTCATCGCCCGGGATCCCGTCCTGCCAGACCGGCGCCTTGATCCGGCGCGCGAGCCAGAAGCGCAGTTCCTGGTTCACCCACAACGACTTTTCCACGCCCTGGGAAGGGTCAGCGACATAGACGTCGGCGATGATGGCGGCGCTGTCCCAGTGGACGTGGCCGTTGGGGAGGTAGCGCAGCGCTTTGCCCAAGACCAACTTCTGGTTGTACTCTTTCAGGGCGTCGCCGATAGGGGTGCCGAGGGCCGGGGCCCAGACGTTGCAATACCGCAGACGCGTGCCGCCCCGGTCGAGGAGGATGGTGTCGCCGCTGAGGACGGCAGCGCAGATGCCGGTGCGCATCACTACTTCAGCGTAGCACGCGAGGCGGCACAACAACTTGGCGCATCTGTTTGGGCTTAGGGCGTCTTGGCGGGGCAAACCAGGCATGGGCGGTGCCTGGTCGATGGGTGCGCTTTCGAATTTTCCTATTCCGGAGGGATGGGGAACTGGAACGGGTCTTGGCGGACGGCGGGCCGTCGCATCGCTCATTCACAGGATGTGGCATGTTTGTTGGAGCGCGTAGACGGCATTGGGGATGTTTTCCCGGGTTTTTTCGCGGATCGGCTATCCGGTCATAGCCTGTCAGTGCTCCCGGTTGGTTTATCAGCAGCGCTCGTTGTTTCAATTTGTTCTGCAGAAAGCGCTTACCGGGGGAAGTATTGGTCGAACCGGCCTTTCCGCGGTGTTGCGGGTAGGCCGTGGGGTACGGCATGATAGGTATTATAGCACACTTGTGCTGATTCACGGAGGAGCGCTGCTGGTCAAGCTGATCAGCTGGCCATCTCCAGTTCAACAGCAACCTGGAGCAGGTCGAGAGCGGCGATCCTGTGGAAAACCCCGACACGGGTGATCGCGCACCTACCGACGCAGCTTTACCCCAGCAGCGACACCCCAACCAGTGCGCCCAGCCCGGACAAAATAAAGAACAAGCCCAGGGCTAGGAGAAAGACGGCGCAGGCGACCAGCAGCCCGCGATAGACGGGGTCGGTCATATAGCGCCGGCCGGTGGCCACGATGCCGGCGACGAAGGTGTACCAGACGAAGTCGGCGGAGATGTGCCCGAGGTAGAAGGCCACGATGCCGAGCAGGCCCAGGGCCAGGGCGGTAAAGGTAAAGCCCGCGCCGACGGTCGCCCACCACACAAGCCAGTAGGGATTGGAAATGCTGGCGGTCACCCCAGCCAGGACTGGTCCGGCGGTAATTCCAGGTCGCACGGCGGCGATCTCCGCGGCCAGGGAGAGGCGGGGAGCGCCTCGCAGGGTCTTCTGGCCGATCCAGATGAGGAACGCGCCGCCCAGCACACCCACGAGGCCCGGAACAACGCCTGCGCTCAGCAGGGGGCTCAGTCCGAAGGCGAGGAGCACCACCGTCACCAGCTCCAACAGACTGTGGCCCAGTGCGACGGCGGGTCCGGCCCAAAAACCGCGGCGGGCGACCTCGGTGATGTTGACCATCAGGAGCGGGCCGGGCGTCGCCGCACCCGAGAAGCCGACCATGAAAGAGGTCAGGAAGAGCAGGGCTAGTGCGTCGATGATCATGGTGGGCTCGCCGGACTATCGCAGGGAGAGCTGTCCCCCTTCATAGACGATGGACTGTCCGGCACGCACGGCCAGCTTCGCAACCCATGTTGCCCCAGGAAGCAGTTCGGCTTCGGCCGGGAGAGTCTGGGCAAGAGCGAACACCCTATAATCCGTCAGCAAAGCCCAGCGCACCCCGGGCGGTATGGGGAACACCTGGGCGCCGGCGCCAAATGTATCCAGCCACACGGAGTGGGGATACTGAGGGAGATAGTATCGAAACAGCTTGTAGCTGTCGTAGGAGACCAGGAGGACGTCGTCGGGCGCATAGGTCCGGACGTACCCCAGGCGGGCGCCGTTGCTCAGATCCGTGGCCCGTAAGCCCTGGAGAGCAAGGGGGCGCTGGTGGAGGAAGAAGAGCAGGACATTGCCGGTCAGCAGCAGGGCCAGCAGGCCTGGGACGAGGGCGGCTACCCTGACCCTGACCCTCGCCCAGAGGGAGAGGGGAGATTGCTTCCCGCGCAGCCAGAGTGCCCAGCCGCCGGCCCCACCCACGAGTAGGGGGGGAAGGAGGCTGAAAACGTAGCCGGGATCCCCGATGTGGACGAAAAGGTAAAAGGCCAGGACAGGGGTCACCCAGAGGGCGAGGAGAAGCAGAGCAAAGCGCG
>CAZPYZ010000209.1:0-7216 GCA_964590215.1 uncultured Dehalococcoidia bacterium
GTTCGCTGCCCGCACCTTAGCACCAAATAACCACTACACTTTCTCGCTTTAGCATAGTAGAACTAGACGATAAGATGCATAGGTTATCTGGTGACAGTCCCTAAGAACCCGTGCGTCGCTTTCGCAAGGGCTGCCGAACTGACGCACGACATCCGCCCTACTAGCCAACAGGCTGGTCTGGCCCGTTCGCCCTGACCCTTCCCTCGGCCCTCACCCACCGTGATTTCCGGCTCTTCGCCGCGGGGCAGGCTTTCGCGTCCATCGGGCACCAGTTCAGCGCGGTGGCGATGGCGTGGCAGATTTATGAGCTGACCAACTCGGCCCTGGACATCGGCCTGCTGGGACTGACCCGGGGGGCCCCCCAGATGGCGCTCATACTCCTTGGCGGGGTCCTGGCCGACGCGGTGGACCGGCGACGCCTGATGCTGGCCACCCAGGTCGGGCAGGCTATGGTTTCCCTGAGCCTGGTGCTACTAACCTGGACCGCCGCGATCTCGCCGCTGGCCCTGTACATTGCTTCCGCGTTTCAGGCCCTGCTGGCCTCCCTGGAGACCCCGTCCCGCCAGGCCCTGGTTCCGAACCTGGTGCCGCGCGAGCACCTGCCCAGCGGCATCGCTTTATACACGGCCCAGCGAAACATCGGAGCCATCGCGGGCCCGGCGCTGGCAGGCCTGCTGCTTGCGGTCACCGATGCGGGCTGGTGTTATGGGGTGGACGCCCTGTCCTGGTTGGGCATGGTGTTTGCCCTCGCGCTTATGCGGGCAGGCGCCGGGTCGAAGGCCCTTCGAGCAACCGGGGTCAAGCCCCCGGCGACCGCCGGAGGCCGGCTGGCCGAGATGAGCGCGGGCATCCGCTTTGTGCTGGGGCAACCGGTTCTGCTGGCCGTGCTGGCGCTGGATTTCGGGGCAAACATGTTTGGATCGGCCCGGGCGCTGTTGCCCATCTATGCGCGGGACATCCTGATGGTGGGGACGCCCGGCCTGGGCCTGCTCTATACAGCGACCTCCACCGGCGCGATCGCGGGCGGCGCCGGCCTCAGTTTCCTGGGCCGGCTGCGGCGGGCCGGCCTTTGGGTGCTGCTGGGACAGGCCGGATTCGGCCTGTCCACCGCGGCCTTCGCCTTGTCGGGCGAGTTCTGGCTCTCATGGGCCCTCCTTGCCGCCTCGGGCGCCGGTGACACCCTGGCCGCGGTGGTGCGAGGGACCATTGTGCAGCTGATGACCCCTGACCAGCTGCGCGGCCGGGTGTCCTCCGTCAACGCGATGTTCAGCAACGGCGGCCCCCAGTTGGGGCAGTTCAGGGCGGGCCTCTGCGCGGAGTGGTGGGGCGCCCCGACGTCCGCGCTCACCGGAGGTCTGATCACCGCGGGCATCGTCGGCCTCGTGGCGACGGCGCCGGGAATGCGGCAGTACCGGTTGGACCGGGATGTAAGGTAGACTCTGGACGTATGCAAAGTGCCCGTCCGACGGTCATCGGTCCGGGGGCGCGTATGCAACAGCTCTGGTCGTCAGTCCAGGGCGTATGGGTGACGCCCTGAGTTGCCTCGATGTGCCCCTGCGGTGGTCATCATCGTCCAGGGGGCGTATGCAATGCGCCCCTCCGGTCGCTCTGGCCAACGGGTATGGAACCACACCATTGCGGAGGAGATGAAGGAGGGGTAGGTGTACTTCAAACAGATGCTGCATGACGACACCGGCTGCGCTTCGTACTTCATCGCCTCCCGGGAAACCCGGGAAGCGGCGGTCATCGACCCTCACCTGGACGGCGGCTATTTGGACATCGCCAAGGACCGCGGGTACCACATCTTCTACGTTGTCGACACCCACATCCACGCGGACCACGCCTCCGGCAACCGCCGCCTGGCAATGACCGCCGGGGGCAAGGTCTACCTGCACGAGTCCGCCGACGTGAAATTCAGGTTCACGCCCCTGAGGGATGGTGACGTCATCCGTCTCGGGCGGGTGGAGCTCCGGATCCTTCATACGCCGGGCCACCGGCCGGAGTCCATCTCCATCCTTGTCGTGAACACCGAGCGGAGCCCTGAGCCGTCTATGCTGCTGAGCGGCGACACCCTGTTCGTCGGCGACGTCGGCCGCCCCGACTTCGGCGGGCCCAAGGGGGCGCAAGAAGAGTATGAGAGCATCCAGCGGCTCTTGAAGCTCGCCGACTGGGTGGAAGTCTTCCCGGCTCACTTCGAGGGATCCTGCGGCAAGTCCATGTGCGGGCGACCCAGCTCCACCATCGGTTTTGAGCGGCGCTACAACCCCGTGCTTCAGCTCTCCAAGGACGACTTCTTGAAGAATGCCCTGGACACCCAGGCCCGGCCGCTGAATATGACCGCCATCGTGGAGATGAATCGAGGCCTCAAGGACTACCGTTGGGCCAGAACCGCTCCCAAGGAGGAGGCGCCTAGCGTCGCGACCGCCGACGCGCCGGCCTGGATTGGGGAGCATAAGCCCTTCGTCCTGGACGTGCGGGAGCCGGAGGAGTACGTGGCCGGGCACATCCCGGGCGCGGTCTCGATCCCCCAGGCGGACCTCGGCCTGCGGATGGAAGAGGTGCCGCAGGACCGGGAGGTTCTGGTGGTGTGTGCCCGCGGGGTCCGCTCCGCCCGAGCCGCCTCCTTCCTCATGTCCGTCGGACGGCCCGGGATCACCAACCTGGCCGGCGGCACTATGGGCTGGAAAGAGGCGGGGAATCCCCTTACTTCCTGACTTCCTTATTTCCTCATTTCCTCACTTCCTCGAAAGGAGCCCCATGACCACAACCAGCAGAGCCATCTACGACCCCGAAGCGAAGTTCATGTTCACCACAAGCGATGTGGAGTATCTCCGGCACGGCGCCACCCCCTACCTCGCCCGTGTCTACCAGCCGGAAGGCAAAGGCCCCTTCCCCCTGATCCTGGACATCCACGGAGGCGCTTGGACCACGGGAGATCGCCTACAAAACACCCTCATCGACGAGATGATGGCGGAGACGGGGCTCGTCGTAGTGGCGCTGGACTTCCGCGTCTCCCCCGCTCACCCCTACCCGGCCCAGATCCAGGACGTGAACTTCGGGACCCGCTGGGCCAAGGCCCACGCCGCAGATTACGGCGCTCTCCCGTCGCCCCTGGGCGCGATGTGCACCTCCAGCGGCGGCCACACCATGCTCTGCACTGCGATGAAACCGAAAGACCCGCAGTACGCCGCCATTCCCTTCCCCGCCCACGCGGAGTTGGACGCCAGCATCGACTACTACCTTGGCCTCTGGGCGGTGCTCGATCCTCTGCGCCGGTACCGCTATCAAAAGGAGGAGGGCCACGTCATGCACCTCGTCCGCAACTCCGACGCCTACTTCGGCAGTGAGGAAAAGATGGCCGAAGGGAACCCCCAGATGATGCTGGACCGGGGCGACTTCACTCATCTCCCCCCGGCCCTCATCATCGAGCCCTACCCGGACGAGTTCATCCCCGAGGACGTCCCTGCCAGGTTCGTCGAGGCCTACAACGCCAAGGGCGGGAAGGCGGAGCGGGTCCGCATCGAGAACTCGGAACACGGCTTTGCCCGCATCGACGGCGACGAGACCCAGGAGGCCTTCGTCGCCATGCGGTGGTTCATCGCCGCTCAGCTCGCAGGAGTCAAGGTGTAGTTCCCTCTCCCTCTGGAAGAGGGTAAGGGTGAGGGCGCCTAGCATGAACTTCCGCCACAACATAGACCCCCACGTCCAGCAGCTTTGGAACGACTTCGCGGACGGCCTCGCGGGGCGCACCCTGCTGGACCAGCGCACTCGGCGCCTGGTACTCATCGGCCAGTACGCCATGACCCGCAACCAGCGGCTGCTGCAGGAGGCCATGCGTGAAGCCCTGGCGGCAAGGACCGCGCCTCAGGAGGTCTTGGAGGTCGTCCTCCAGTGCGCCGTCTACGGCGGGCTGAACGTGATGGACCCCGCCCTGGAGACCTTCGCCAAGGTCGCCGAGGAGTTCGGGGTTATGGACGCGGTACGGCGGTCGGCGCTGCCGCCCGAGGGACGGGACAAGAGCCGGAACGTGGAGGAAGAGCGGAAGCGCTGGCACCCGGACGATCAGAAAGACCCCCGGGCAGAGGCGCTAGCCGCCCGTCACGGCTGGCTGGGGATCAGCACCGGCCTCCTGTTCCGGCCGAAAGAGCACTTGAACGTCCTGTCTTACATCGATGCCCTGGACGCCGGCTTCGCGGTCCTCTGCCAGCGCTACACCTACCAGGGCCTGTACAGCCGGGGAGTGCTGGACGACAAGACGCGCATCCTCTGTATCGTGGGCAATTGCGTGGCGGTGGGGGAGAGCATACAGATCCGGAACCACATGCGCTCGGCGTTTCACGTCGGGGCAACGCCCCGGGAGGTGCTGGAGGTAGTGTTCCAGAGCTGTGTGCATTTCGGCATGCCCAACACCATGGACGCCCTCGCCATCCTCTACAATGTGGTCAAAGACGAGGGCCGCCTGGATGAGATCGGCGACCCGCCATTCCCCCAGAGGGAGCACGGACGATGACGACTGAAGAAGCCTTGCAGCCTGACCGGTTCGCGGCGTGGCTCTCCGGATACCCCACCCTCGCATTAGGTATCCCGGGCCAGGCGAGCGTTTGCCCCCTGGCGGTCTATCTGCGCGAAACCCTGTCCCTGGACGGGGTCCAGGTGGGCCGGAGGACCATCAACTGGCACGGGGGCAGCGTGCCCCTGCCGGCCTGGGCGGTCCAGTTCGTCAAGGCCGTGGACGGCCAGAGCGCGGCCCTCACCGGTGAGGAAACTACGAACATCCTGCTACTGGCGCTGGACAAAGCGAGGCGTTCCGAACAGAGGTTGCCTCAAGCAAAGGCATCCTTGCTGCGTCGCGTCGGGTTGGGCACCGCTCCCATCTAGAAATCCCGATGGCGGTCCCCAGGACATCGGCGCTCGGCCGGCCTCAGGCGCTACTTCCCCAACCCTATCGCCAGTCATCCATAGCGTAGACGTCTGGCCGGCTGTAGCCGGGCTCGTTGGGCCGGTGCATGGTCACGCCCTGCAGCCGTCCCGTCCGAAACCCGCGGGCCAGCATTCGCTGGTAGGCGTCGTGCCGGGCGGTATTCACGCTGGCCTGAAGCAGCGATAGACCCCGTGCCGCGGCGAGGGTCTCGCACGCGTCCAGCAGCGCTTCGAACTCCTGCGCGCCCCGTGCGACGCCGAATTTGACGAAACAGGTGTCCTTGCCCGCCTCGGTGCCCTGGCCACAGTGGCAGACCGCCAGCCCGGTTAGCTCACGCCCGTCCCATAGAAGCACGGTATCCCCCAGCCCGTACCTGGCCACGGCGAGGACGTCTCGGGAAACGTCGAGGCCTTCGTATATGGCGCCGGTCAGGGAGCGACAGGCCTCGAGGCATGGTCCTCGCTCGGTCTCCACGATGTCGGAGTAGCGCGACCAGTCCGGCTCCATCTCCGGCCGCGCCGCCTCCTTGGCCATGACTGGGGTGAGGAACCGGGGCCAGAAACCGAACTTTTGATAGAGGCCCACGTGCTTCGGGCTTTGCGGAAAGGTGAATAGGCCCGCGTGGCGGGTGCCCCAGCGCTGGAGCAGCGCCATGGTGCGTTCCAGCAGCCGGCTGGCGATGCCTTTGTCCCAGAGGTCCGGCCGAACGCTCAACGGCCCGAAATAACCGACGCTGCCCCAATTGGTGACGAAGTTGGAGCCCGCCAGCTGTCCCTCCACCTCCGCGGCCAGCGCTGCCGATGGGTCCGTTCGCCAGCGGCCTCGAACCAGGTCGATGCCTGCCGCGAAGGTCATGGGATCGGGCAGGCCAAAGAACGTCCCAAAGGCCAGTCGCAGGATTCGGTCGGCCTCGGGCAGATCCCTTTCCTGCAGGGGGCGCACCAGGATGTCCATCTCTCGCTCCTCGGCTACTGTTTCTGGAACGCCGGACGTCACGAAGGCGGGCGCCGGCAAGGGTTGGGCCAACTGTGCCATCAGGTCCTTGGGAGCGTCAATGAGCACGGGCGCCGGAAGGCCTGAGACGGACAACCCGGGCCGGCTCCCGCTTGCAGGCTCTGAGACGCGCAGGAAGGTACGTTCGTAGCTGCGGGGCGTTTTGACAGAGGGAGACAAGGTGCTTAGTCTATGGCCGTGGCGCACTTCCTAGGGTGTCTGGGAATGTTCCCCGCCGTCCACGGTACCAGCCGCGAACTGCGGGGTTTGTCTGTTGGATGTCCTGAGTGGACGATCCTGGCGGTGCTATTGGGGCCGCCCGCGACGCCGGGCCTGGTGGCCTCGTCGCCTGGTAGACTTGAGTTTGACGGTACGACGGTGACGGGCTAAGCGGTGGCCCGTTGTACCGGCTAGGATGGTCGAGCGAGGCCACGTGTGGTTGCTTATTCATGTTTGCTCTGACCACCGTAAATGTGGTGATCCTGGTATCGGGACGAGCCGGTGCAGCACGTCCTCCCGCACCTGGAGGGTGAGAAGCTCACGAGGGGGGCCAAGGTCGCTGATGTGGGGTGCACCAGCCGATGCTAGATTCGGGTCGCCATGACTCAGGCAACGGATAAGCCTAGCGTCGAGGCGCTTCGCGCACGGCGCGAGGAGATCCTTCGCATGGCCGCGGCCCACGACGCCTCTAACGTGCGCATCTTCGGATCCGTGGCCCGAGGGGAGGCCGACGAGCGCAGTGACGTCGATCTCTTGGTGGAGATGGCGGTCAAAGACGACGCCCTCGAGTACTTCGGCCGGCTGGACAACCTCAGAATTGCCCTCGAACAGCTCCTCAACCGCAAGGTGAGTGTGCTGGACGCGCGCTCGCTGGAGCTCAGGCCTTACGACCCGTCGGACAAAGTCGCCTCCATCGACGCAGCCGCCCACCGCCGCTTCCGGGAACGGGTCCTCAAAGACGCCCTGCCACTGTGAGGGACGACCGGGTCTACCTCCAGCACATCGCCGACAGCATCGCGGTCATTGAGGAATATCTGCGCACGGATGCCGGCACTCCCGATGAGCGGCTTTTGCGCTCCGACGGCCGCACCCAGGATGCCGTCCTCCGCCGGTTAGAGACGGTGACCGAAGCGACCGGGCATTTGTCCGATGCGCTTAAGGGACGCTACCCGGACGCGCCGTGGAGCCAGATCTACGGCTTCCGCAATGTCCTGGCCCACGGATACCTGCGTCTGGACCTGAATGTTGTCTGGGACGTGGTTTCGGTCCATCTGCCGGCCCTCAAAGATGTGGTCCGCGCTG
>CAZPYZ010000210.1:0-7193 GCA_964590215.1 uncultured Dehalococcoidia bacterium
TCGCCAGCTCCATCCGCTTCTTCTCGTCCACGCTCTGGAGCATCTGCTCCACCATCCGGTCGTACTCGCTATCCCGCACCCAGCCCCGGTTCTCGGTGCCCGAGGTGTAGCTGCGATGCCTTGCCAGGTTCTCCTCGATGATGCCATGCGAGGCGTTGGTGACCATGATCTTGTCGTACTTGCCCTGAGTCCGGGTGGACTGGAACTCGGGCAGGTCGATGAGCTTCAGGGTGGCTTCGAGCCCTGCGGGTTTCATCATGCGAGGGAGGCTTTCCAGCACCTCGTTTTCGGGAGAGCCGTAGCCCATACTGCCCTCGAGCTGGAAGCTGAGTCCGTTGGTGTAGCCGGCCTGGGCCAGCAGTTTCTTGGCCTCTTCCGGGTTGTACTCCAGGTACTTCCGGGTCTGCGGCGGGAAGTCCTCCGGCTTCAAGGAACCGGTGATGAAATGGGGAGAGAAGCCGAGCACTTTGCCTTCACCCCGGTACAGTCCCTTGACGATGCCGGCGCGGTCGACGGACATCGATACGGCCCGCCGGACCGTGACATTGTTGAAGGGCGGCTCGGTGTGCTTCATGTAAATGGTCTGCGCGCCGCTGGTTTCGCAGCCCTGCGTCCGGATCTGTGACGCACTCTGCACTATCTGTTCCTTCTGTGAGAAGCCCAGCTCGTCGAGCCAGTCCAACTGGCCGGTTCTGAGCACGGCCATGCGAGTCGCGGGCTCCCGGATGATGGTGAACTCCGCGGTATCGACATGAGGCAGGCCGGGCTTCCAGTAGTTGGGGTTCCGCTCGAACACGACGTTCACGCCGGGGGTGTAGCTCTTGAAGAGGAAGGGGCCGGTGCCCATGAGCTTCTCCGCCTGGGAGAAGTCCGGCGGCGTCCCCCCGGCCTCCCTGGCGAGGATTACCGAACCGCGGTAGGTGAACCAGGTATCGAGGAGGAGGGGCATCGGGTTCCTGGTCTTGATGCGGACGGTGTACTTGTCGGGCGCCTCCATGCTGACCACGTCCTCACCGGTTGCCTTGAGGTTGCCCCATTCGAACAGCCGCTGGAAGCTCCACACCACGTCATCCGCAACCAGCTCCCTCCCGTTCACGGGCGGTTTGTTGTGGAACTTGATGCCTTGCCGCAGCTTGACCTCGACGGTGGTCTCATCGACGAAGCGCCAGCTCTCGGCGAGCTCAGGCGTTAGCGCGCCGGTGCATGGCTCGCCGTTCACGGTGTCCATCACCACGAGGTATTGGGCAGCCATGCTGTTCAGCCGGCGCGCCTCCTTGCGCCCACCGGGCTGGTGGGGCTCGAAGCCGCCGGTGGGGTCCTGCCGCATGGACACCCGCAGCGTGCCGCCCTTCTTGGCCGGCTCCTGGGCCGCTGGGATTGCCGTCTGTTCCGCTGGCTTGGCCGCGGGCGCGCAGGCCGCGGCTAACACCGCTGCGAGAGAGCATATGATCCAAATCCTTGACATCGTTCCCCCGTTCCCGGAATTATTGGACCGTAAACGCAACGCTCCTTTTCGTCGCACCTGCCACAACCAGCCGGAACTCCCAGGCCCCCGTCCTGAGCCCGCCGGCGGGCCCGTAGACCAGCGAGTTACAGGTCGTCGGGGACTCGGCAGTGAGGTTGCTGGATGACTCATGATTACCGTTCCTGAACCAAGCTGCGGTATAGGGTCCGGTGCCGGTACGGTTATAACGGACGTAAAGGCGTTCAATCCCGGCAGGAAAGGACGTAGCGGCGCCCAACTGCCTGCAGTCGCGGCCGCCATCGTCCGCCGTCCCCACTGTGATCGGCCCGAAACCGAGTTCCACAGACGGGGAAACGGTGAACTCGGTCGACTGCACCCGCTGCCCCGCGTACCAGACCTCGATCCGGTGCTTCCCGACAGGAAGCGGCCGTGCCGTTTCCGCCGCGTCGGGCCTGCCGAATGTCCCTTTTCGGCAGCTTTCACCTGCTCGTAAAACATGCCGAGCCGTCGTTCCGGGGCGTTCGTCCAAATACCAGTTGTGGGCCACGGTGCCGGCGCCGCTGAACGTGTAAGCGTAGTGGAGGCCAGTCAAGCTCGGATTCGCCGCGAAGGTCGAGCTGGCGTTGGCTATCCGGCACGAGGCGTCTGCCGCCGCCGCACCGAAGACCGCGGGCTGCGCTCTAAGGGCCGGAGTTGCCGTGGTGTCGGTCCTGAAGTTGAAGAGGGTGGACCAAGCCACCGGCGCTCCGTCACCCTGCACGCGTGGGCGTACTCGCCAGTAGTAGGTCGAGCTGTCCTGGAGCGCGAACCCTGCGGGTACCTGGTAGGCGCTGAAGGGGCTGGTCACGCCACCGTGGAGCAGCGCTGAATACACCATCTCGGTGGCGGTTGCCGGGTTCTCTCCGAAATCGCGGTCCTTACTCAGTTGGAACTCGTAATAGAAGAGGTCGGGGCGGCTGTCATCCCATTGGATCGCAGGCCCGAGGGTGGTTACGACGTCGCCAGCCGCCGGGGTCAGCGCAGTGAGGGTGGTGCTGTTGACTTTGGGCGTGCGGAACGTGCGCTCGGCCCAGGGGCTCCAGGAGGGATCGGTCAGTTCGACGCCGGTCGCGGCGTCGGACACACGGACCCGCCAGGTATACGACATGTCCGGCAGCAGGCCGTACCAATTGGGTGGTGCGGGAACGGCGAAGCTGGTCGGGGTGGAACCGAAATAGAGGTCGACCCCCGGCCCTTCGTCCTTGTAGGGTCTCACCTGTAGATGCAGTTGTGTGGCGCCGGTGGGGTTGGACCAGCTTAGCGTGGGGCCGAAGGAAGGCAGCGTGGCGCCATCGGCTGGCGCGTTGAGGGTCGGTGCTGCGGCAGCGGCGCCCGCGGGTGTTGCCGGACCATCCGCCGCGATAGAGGCCGCGATGCTCAGCACCAGCAACAAAGAGACGAATCCAATGCCGCGCATGGATTTGCCCTCCTCATGCTTTGAAAAGGTGGCGTCATAGTACCACTGCTACTCGATACTGGGGTGTGACCACTTACACTTAATTGTGGGAGTTTTGTCGCGCCGGTCGCTCTCTTGGGGGTAGACTCCACGGGGTAGGCCGAGAGCAGGCAGGTGCGTACCATGAGCACGCCGTGAGCGCCCTACGGTCAACAACCCGGGTTGCAACTCGCGCCCGGCCCGTGCGACACTGCGCCCGCCCGTGACCCCATCGACGCTGACTATCGTCCCAGCCCCGAGAGGACACGGGCAGGGCGGTTGTTGTGCTGCCCAGCCGTGATGCAGAGCGAGCCAGGAGGCGAGGGCGCCTGCTCTTCATGATTTGGAAGGAGGGTGAGTATGGCGAGTTTGAAAGACCAGGTGGTCATTGCCGGCGTTGGCCAGACCCCGTACAGCCGCGGGTCCGGGGTCAGCACCCTGAGCCTGGCCGTCACCTGCGTCAAGGAAGCGATCCTCGATGCGGGGATGACCCCCAAGGACGTAGATGGGATGATCCTCTTCTATTTGCACGAGCCCCTGGCCTGCGATGATATCGCGGCCGCGCTGGGGATCCCGGAGCTGCGCTGGCAGTTGAACATCGCCGGCGGAGGGAACAACGGCGGCGCCACCGTGACCACCGCCGCGGCTGCTATCGCGGTGGGGCTCTGCAACAATGTCATCTGCCTCCACGCCATCAACCGCAAGTCCGTGGGCCGGGGACCCGGTGGGGGCGGCGGGGGCCAGTGGACCGGCCAGGTCGCTGCGCCCCAGGGCTTCGCGCTGTGGGCGCAGCGCCACATGCACGAGTTCGGCACCAAGCAGGAGCACTTCGGGCAGGTGGCCATCTCCATTCGCAAACACGCGACCATGAACCCCAACGCGATCATGCGGCAGCCCATCACCATGGAGGACTACCACAACTCCCGCTGGATCACGACGCCCTTCCACATGTTCGACTGCTGTTTGGAGAGCGACGGGGGTGCGGCCTGCCTGCTGACCTCGGCGGACCGGGCGAGAGACCTCAAGAAGCCGCCGGTCTATCTCATGGCCGGGGTCGCCAACGGGTGGGGCCCAACGGCCAACGACGCCCCCGATGGGCCAAGCTACGCATCCCTGGCAACGACCACCTCCAGGCTGCTGTGGGACCGCGCAGGCGTGGGGCCCCAGGACATGGACTTCGCCCAGTTCTACGACTGCTTCACCTACACGGTGATTACCCAACTGGAGGACTACGGCTTCTGCAATAAGGGCGAGGGCGGTCCTTTCGTGGAGGGCGGGCAGCGCATAGAGATCGGCGGTGAGCTTCCGGTCAATACCAGCGGCGGCCAGCTCTCGGAAGCCTATGTCCGCACCATGGGCCTCATCAACGAAGCCGTGCGGCAACTCCGCCATGAATACGCGGGTACGCCCAGACAGGTCGAGGGCGCGGAGATGGGGCTGGTGACCAGCGCACCGAGCCCGGCCAGCGCCCTGGTGCTGAGGAGGTAGCTGGGGACGTTGTGAGTAGTGCGTAGGGAGTGGTGAGTAGGGTTGGGGGCGGCCCACTCACGACGCACGACGCACCACTCACCGGTAACCCTTGGGCTTTCAGGTTCACCTGGCGAGGAGATAGCCGTGACCACCAAAGCTGACCAATACACAGGGCCGGTCCCCACACCCGGGCTGGACGACCAGGAGTTCTGGGAGGGCTGCCGAAAGCATGAGTTCCGGCTCCTTCGCTGCAAGCAATGCGGGGAGATACGGCTGTTTGGCAACCCGATGTGCTCGAAGTGCACCACCTTTGAGGCCGAGTCCTTCGCGGGCAGCGGGCGAGGCACGATCTGGAGCTGGACCACGACGTACCATCCCTTCCATCCCAGATGGAAGGATCGCGTGCCCTACAACCTCACCGTGGTGCAGCTGGAGGAAGGGCCCCGGTTCACGACCATGGTGGTGGACTGCAAACCGGAGGAGATGCGGGTGGATATGCCCGTCGAGGTCGCGTGGGAGGACGCGACGGAGGAGATCAGCCTCCCCAAGTTCCGGCCGGCCAGGGATGAGTTGTAGTGCTGAGAGCGTCGAATCATCAACGACCCGATGTCTGGGAGCGCAGCCTTCCAGGCTGCGTGGGCGAGCGAGAGGACGGGAGCAGGGCGGAGCTGAACCCCCCCATTACACTATCCCGCCGCGTGTAATCCTACCTCTGGGACTCGCGATACGGCCGCGGCCGGATGTTGGACGCCGTGCCTAAGAGCCGAGAGGTGTGAGGGAGAGGTTAGTGATAGCGGATGGCACCCTCACCCTGAAGTCGTACGCTGCGCCGCCCGTGGACCTTGATGTCCTTGATATTGGTGTAGGGCCGGTGTGGGCTGTCGCTGGGCCCCCTCCAGCTCGCTCCACAGCAGGTTCGGGCCATGAACGATCGTGACCGTGGGAAGGTCTGGGGAAGCCGACCATCCGGGGTCTGAGGGGGCTTTGCCGAGCAGGCCGGAAGGCCGCACTCGTCCGTACTAGCCGCTTCCCCATAGCGATGTGCTCCAGCGCAGGACCACACATTCCCGTCCCGCTTATAATGCTGGCAGTTTCCTCCGGAGGCGAGCCTTGAAGGATCTCTTTATCATCGACGCCGACGCGCACGTCACCGAGTCCCAGGCAAGCGTGCAAGCCTATATGCCGCCGGAGTTCCGGCGAGAGCTCCGTCCCCGCTCGGATCCCTGGGACCGCAGACAGGGCGGAAGGCTGGGCAAGATGAACGAGGACCCGCACGTTCAGATAACGGACATGGACGTGGAAGGGATCGACATCCAGGTCATCTATCCCAGCGGCCTGTCGGTGAGTGCGGAGGAGGACCCTCGCCGGGCAGTTGAATGGACCCACGCCTATAACGAGTGGTTAGCCCAGTTCTGTTCGGTCAACCCGGAACGCCTCAAAGGCGCCGCGACAATCGCGCTGCAAGACATCGACGCCGCGATCCGGGAGGTCCGGCGGGCTGCAGAAGCCCTCGGCCACGTCGCGGTGATGATGCCGACGAACGTGCTGGACCGGGACATTGGCCGGCAGGAGTTCTGGCCTTTTTACGAGGAGGTGCAGCGGCTCGGGATCCCCCTTGCCGTCCACGGGGGCATCAACGCCGCCACCCGCATGCACGGCCGGTTCGACAAGTTCATCAGCGTGCACACCGTGTCCTTCCCCTTCGAGTGCATGACCGCCCTGGTCGGCCTGGTATTCGCGGGGGTGCCAGAACAATTCCCCAACCTGAAGATCGCGATCCTCGAAGGCTGCTGCGGCTGGCTTCCCTTCCTCATGGACCGCATGGATGAGGAGTTCGAGAAGCAGGGCTGGCGGGACGCGCCGCTGCTGAAGCGGAAGCCCAGCGAGTACCTGGCCAGCGACCAGTTCTGGTACAGCATCGAGATAGAAGAGTCGATGGTCCCATACCTCGTCGATCACTTCGGCGCGGGACAGCTCTTGTGGGCCTCGGACTACCCGCATTGGGATACCAGTTGGCCGCACTCGGTGAGCCATTTCCTTGAGAGGACGGATATCGCCGAGGCGCACAAGCGGCAGATCCTGAGCGATAACCCCTCACGCCTCTACGACATCCGGGTCTCTGTAGCCGGGTAGAGCATGCGCCCGAGAAGCCTGCTGCCGCCCCTGGGAGCCTGGCCGGAAACGGGCATGCTCCAACCCAATGCCGTTGCGGGCCGGGCTCAGACGGGAGGGTTGGACGGGCTTCCGTACGTGACCTCTGCCGTGCCCGGGCGCCGCCCACCGGAGAGTGCGGCCTTCCGGGCGGCCCTGCCAACCCTTCGGCACTTCCCGGCCGCGCTGCTAGTCATGGCGCTGCTCCTAGCCGGGTGCACCCGCGCCGCTCTGGACGCGGGCCCGCCCGCCCCGGATGCGGCGCAGGTCCAGTCCGCCGCGGCCCAGGCCGACCGCTCCGGCTGTGTCGAAGGACAGGAGTCCTGGCGCTCCCCCGGCCCGCCCAAGCGCGGCGGCACCCTGGTGCGTGCCGGCGACCTGTTCGACCACGTGGACCCGACCAAGACCGGACGAACCGCTCTGATCGCCATCTCGCAGGTCTACAACACGCTGGTCCAGTACCGGGGCTGCTTCCCCTCGGACACGGCAATGGTGCCTGGCCTGGCTGCCTCCTGGCAGATCGCCGACGAGGGCCGGACGTGGACCTTGAAGCTGCGGGAGGACGTGAAGTGGCAGGATCGGCCACCTGTAAACGGGCGGTCCTTCACCTCGGCCGACGTCGGCTGGATGATC